>PBCB01000012.1 GCA_002717765.1 Fidelibacterota bacterium
CATCATTCAATTTTGCACGCGAAATATAAAAGGGCATTGAGTCAGGTGTATTTTCAAGACTATTGAATAAACTCAAAGCATCTTGATTCCTATCTTTTGCCCAATAGTTCAAAGCAAGGTAGTAACTTAGTTTCCAATCAGGATCAGTATCTACAGCCCATTCCAGAACTTGAATAGTTTCTCTTCTAAAGGGATGAACATAATCAGCTGAACTATCTTTGATATTTTTTAACATTTGAGAATCTTGAGCTATATAGGCTAACCATATCTGAGAAATAGGATCAAGTGCAGTATTAGTATTTAAGCGCATTAATAAATTCATAGCATCATCATTGGATCCACGATTATAATATGAAATAACATTTTCTAAATGTGTTTGACCTTGATATTCATTATTAATCAATGAAGTATAATGATTCCAATTCCGATCAGTAGGATTAAGAAAGTAGGATTCTAGATTCGCAAAATGATGCAATGGNTCAATAGATAATANTGATGCAATTTCNCGNCGAGCNTTAACNGNATCATCNNTCATTCTATAGGCCATCGNTAATACTTGACGAGCNCTCATATTCAACTGATTAAACTGCAAAGACTTCTGNGCATATTCAATAGCNAAATCAAACTGTTTNTCATATAAATAAATTTCAGCCATCTCTAAAAACGCTGCGGAACGATGACTCATTGATCTTGCAGCCCAACCAAATGATTCTTTAGCATTAATATGGTTTCCAAGTGCTCTATATAAGTTTCCTGCAATAAAATTTGATTCGGAATCATAGGTATTTAATTGAAGGTTGGGGTTAATNATTTCTATACCTTTTTCATATTGACCGCTTCTGTAATAAAGATCTGCCATTGCTATTCTTGTTTGTAAATGGTAGGGTTCTTTAGATAAGACTTTTTCAAAGATATCTTTCGCTTCCTGGTAAAATCTTTCTTTTAATAATTCATATCCTTGGAAATATTCTTGATCNTATTTGGACATACCTGATATTGCTTTTTTATCAAGCTTAAATGGGCGATCTAATAATTTTGATTGAAGCCTTGCGTCAAAATGTAGATTGAGTTCATCTACTATAACTTCCATGCCGTTTATTGAAATGCTATCTACTAGTATTGTATGAATTTCCATTGGCTTAAAGCTAATCTCTTTTGAAGCGATTAATTTTGAATTAGATAAAACATTTAGAGTCCCATCAATAGGTATAAATGAATGCAGTTTAATAGAAATATCACCACTATCAGGTACTGATTCAATATTTAATGCTCCATTTTGAGATGCTTCACTTATTCCACCTATTGCTTGCACAGGAAACCAATATTCAGTCCATTGATCAGAAGCATATGGATCAAAAGAAGCTTTTCTGATTGGATTGTTATTAGTTTGGTCTTCGCGATATTGAACAAATTGCCTGCCAGCCTGAAACTCAATATATTGCCCATCGGTATCAGTTAAATGATCTTCCCATATACCTCCCTGATCAGAAAGAGACCACAGCCATAATTTCTGGCCAGGCATTTCATCATGATTTGCCCAATGCCCAAATCCATATCCATCATTATGATAATAACCGCCAAAGAAATTTTTCCAATAACCAATAACATGNTATGATTTATGACCTCCAAATTGATTATTGGTGTATAGAGAAAGGTTTCTACCTTTATCATCGATTGGCCATTTTCTAACTTCTCCATTATGTTTTAAATATTGGTTTCCTGGAAAAACAAGTTCTAGGTCATCTTTTGCAAATGCTGCTCCCGTCATCCAATTATAATAAGGTTGAACCATTGATGTAGAATTATACCAACTCGTATTGGTTTTAAAATTTGATCTATCTTTTTCAAGATTTACTTCTACTCTCCAAAAAGTTCTAGANGGTAAATCCATTCCACCTANAAAAGTGGATACACTACCATCGTTATTTTTTCGTACTAGATAGTCTACTTTGGTTGCTGTTGCAGGTGTATGACCGATAATGCCAAAATTAAATTCAATTCCTCCAGATGTCCANGGACCNCGGAGAGCAATATTGCGGAATTTCATTACCTCATTACGATAAATAAATTCCTCTCCATTTGATTTATCAACTGCACCCCATACCTTACCTCCAACTTCAGGTAGCATAAAAACTTCAATATAATCATTCTCCATTTTAACTACTTGCCAACTTTGCTGTTCACTTTCTGTGCTATAGCCCATAAAAGCATGATAAGGATATAGTCTTTTATCTTTGGTTAGCATTGGAATGGGATTGGGGTCAGAGAAAGGATATGTAGAAATGATTCTATCTTCTATAGCATAGCTCGCATCATTTCTTGTGCAGCTTACTGTAAATAATAGAGCAAATGATAATATGGCTATTAATGTTTTATTCATATGGCAATATAGTTTCAATGGTGAACATTTTCACCAAAAAACTATTATTTGTAGTACGCTTAGTATTCTGAAAGGAATGCCTCTATATCATTCCATTTNCCTTTATATATACAACGACTCATTTTCTTATCTAATTGATAGTCATACATTTTATCATAATAATTTTGAAGTAATTGCTGAATCCAATTGTAATGCTGATCTTTATTGTTCTTTTGAAAAGCGATACTAATCTGCTTATCTATTTTTTTATAATTATCCATCCCTAATCTTTTTGATATTTTCTCTAATTGATCTTTTAGCTTATTGCATAAGTCAATTGATGATTGATTGTCTAAAGCGCTAAGAACGTATTCATTATAAATATGATCAACTCGAAGATCTAAAGGCTGATCAATAATTACAATTTTTGAATTAATCATTTTATGATAGAATTTTTCAGGTATAACCAACTTTCCAATCGCTCTCGACTCATCCTCAAGTATAATTGTATTATTTGGAATCTTTAAATAATTACATGCTAAGNTATTTTCAAAATCAATCGGTGATGGCTGAGGAGTTTGAAATCCTCCAAATGCAGATCCTCTGTGATTTGCATGCATTTCAAGGTCTATCCCGTTAATTAATTTTGAAACTATCCCTGTTTTATTTGAACCTGTTTTGCCTGCAACAATAATCCATTCTTTTGAATCCTCAGCTGCTTCATCGAGAATACTTAAGCAGGTATTTCGTAGTGANTTAAAACCTCCTTCAATCCTGGGTATATCAATACCGCTATCAGAGATCCAATTTTGAGCAATTTCAGACCGTTGACCGCCCCGNGCGCAGTACAAATAAGCTGAAGGATTTTCTTCAATGAATGTTATCCATCCCTCAACACGCTCCTCCTTGATCTGTTCTTTTACTAGTGAGTGTCCTAATTCTGTAGCAGACCATCCACCTAATTCCTTATATACCTTACCCACCAATTCNCGCTCATCATCAAATAATATAGGAAGATTTGTGCTGGTTGGTAGTGCTCCTTTAGAAAATTCAATCGGTGCCCTTACGTCAATAAATGGAATTTGTTTTTGTAGTAAAGAAATAATCATTGTCAGATTAAATTAAAAGTACATCAATGTATATTTCACATCATATATAAAATGAAATTTTCAAAATTTATCATTGTTGGTTCACTTGGCGCTATTACCAATGTAATTATCTTTTATACATCTGTCGATATACTAGGTTATTCACCGCTAGTAATATCTACAATTGGTTTTTTAATCGCGAGTTTTCAGAATTATGTGCTAAATCATAATTGGACATTCTATGATATCACAAAAGATCGCCCTATCGCTACTAATGATTACTTAAAATATCTATGTATTGCGTTAATTGCTTTATCGGTTAATTTATTTGTACTCCAATATATATTGGATCAATACAGACCGAACCCTATGGTTATTGGCCAATGCATTGGAATACTTGCAGGCACGCTTGTGAATTACTATGGCGCTAAGNTTTGGGTGTTTCGTGATAGATAGTAAANATTTTTCTAAGATCGTATTTATATTATCCTGTGTTCTTTTATTTGTACGGTTACTCTTTATTTTGAATACATATCTCGTTGATGACGAAGCCTATTACGCAATGTATGCTAGGCATTTATCGTGGGGATATATTGACCATGGNCCTGTAGTTGCCTTTGTTATTTGGATTTTTACTCAATTTTCAGAATCGAGCTTCACCGTTCGCTTAGGCTCTGTTTTATTAATGACGCTATTNCCGTATTTGCTATATATCTATGTTAGAAAATATATCAATACTACCAGTGCGTTAGTTGTTTCATTATTGGTTTCAGCAAATCTCTTATTTCATACGAACTCAATCATTATCACACCAGATGTGCCACTTGCTTTTTTTTCAATTACTTCCATTCTTTTTTATTATATCGCTTACTTTAAAAATGAGAACTTTATTTATCTAGGTGGAATGATGCTAGGGCTTGCGATATTATCAAAAGTTTCTGCGTTATTTCCTGCAATTGGAATTGTTTTATTTCCCATAATTATAAAAGAGAAGAGATATTGGCTTAAAAATATTCATTATTACGGCTCTTTTNTATTATCGTTCGCATTATTTATTCCGTTTGTCGTTTGGAATTTTCAAAACGATATGGCCTTTGTTAGGTATCAAGGCAGTCATATTGCCCAACGAGGTGGATTCAATCATTTTATTGAGCTCTGGCTTGGTGTAGCATTATTAATTGGGCCTCTCTATTTCTNTTACTCANTATTCAAACCAATTACTAACCTTAAAAATTGGAAAATATTAAATAATGAGAAAAAGTATTTTACATTGGTCACAGTAGTTCCTCTGTTTTATTTTGTCGCACATTCATTGTTTTCAAGATTTGAATTGAATTGGGTNGCTCCGGTATTTTTTGGCGGTTTATTNCTATTAGGGGTAGAATTAGATTCGTTAAAAAAGGTGAGCAAAGCATTTACTATTCAAATCATTTACTCGCTTGCACTAATCAGCTTAATTATGATTCAAACTTTTTATCCAATACTACCCCTAAAAGGTAAATCTGATCCTACAAACCGCTATTTCATGTATAATAACTTGATTGAAGATACCAAAAATTTATTGANTGATAATGAAGATCTAAATGNCCTTAGAATTGTAAGCAATGAATTTCAAATTCCTTCCATGATTAATTTTTATTTGAATCCTAAAATGGAAGCAATTTGTCTTTCTATCGATTACCATGAAACACTTTATTCTTTTCTTTATGAACAAGAAAGCTTNCTAGGAAAAGATTTTATTTATATTCATGACAAAGAGGAATTTCCTGAGAAAATAAAACCCTACTTTGACAGTTATGAATTAATTCTTGGATCAGAAGAATCTAGAAATAATTCTTCTGTCGCATCTTATACGGTATGGTTAGTAAAAAATTATGCGGGTAAATTATAACCCTATGGATCGACGCTACGATATAGATTGGATCAGGGTAGTCGTGCTTGGTCTTTTAATTTTTTATCATGCCTGGTGTAGTTTCATGCCTTTTGCAAAATTAATTTATATGCCTCAAAATAAAGATTTTCTTTTCAACATGGGTATTCCTATGAGCTTAATCAATATCTGGCGTATTCCAATTTTGTTCATGATTTCTGGAATGGGAATATTTTTTGCTATGCAGCGTAGAANTTGGAAAGAAATGCTTAAAGACCGGAACAAGCGCATTGGTATACCTATGGTTTTTGGTTTTTTATTTGTTGGGCCACTTGTAATCTTTTTCAGCTTATTGTACTACAAAGAAGAACTTGTATGGTACCCAAACTTAAACCATCTTTGGTTTCTATTTAATATATTGATCTATTTCTATCTCCTATTGCCTATTTTTACATTTATTAAAAATAGACCTGATAATTTTATAAAGANAACATTGCAATCAATTTTATCATATCGATTTGGAATTTACCTTTTTGCGATTCCATTTTTACTAGAAGNGCTAGTAGTTGATCCGCAGGATTATCCATCTTATGCCAATTCGTTACATGGATGGGTGCTTGGACTCATTTGCTTTATTACTGGATATGTATTTGTTTCTCTGAAAGATTATTTTTGGANTTCTCTAAATAGAGTCAAGGGCATATCCCTTNTAATAGCATTTTCCTTATACATGTTCCGTTTTTTATTCATGGAACTATGGGCACCAAATACTTTCATCGCGTTTGAATCATTTAATTGGATGATTGCAATATTAGGATATAGCGCAAAATACTTAAATCAACCCTCAAAAAGGTTACGTTATCTCAGCTCTGCTGTTTATCCCATATATATTATTCATATGCCAATACAGTATTTCTTTTGTCTTTATATTTTGCCCTTACCCATATCTGCTCCAATTAAATTCTTCTTACTTGTATTATGTGTTTTCGGAGTGAGCTTTACGATCTATGAATCAATGATNAAGCGAGTTAATTGGTTAAAACCATTTTTTGGAATTAAGATGAAAGGATCTTAAATGAAACATTATGCATTAACTATTTTTTCATTTGCTGTTCTATTTACGGGTTGTCAAAAAACAAAAGCNCAGATACAGCTCAAATATCTAGGGGCAGCAGGTTGGGTAATAACCAATGAAGGCACCAAGGTGTTAATNGACCCTTATCTTTCAAGAATCAAATTAGTAGGCATGAGTACATCCAGTAAAATTTCCAATGCAGCGCAAAATCGAGATTGGGGTTCCGATACTAGGAAAAAATATTATCGTGATGATCGATATGAGCCAGATACAACAATAATTAATTATATGATTAATGGGGATATTATCGACTCTAATAGTTATATTTTTGTACATCACACCCACTTTGACCATGCAGCTGATGTTCCCTATATCGCAATGAAGACNGGAGCTCGAGTGATTGGTACTGAAAGTCTTTCAAATTTATTAAGAGCTCATGGGGTACCAAATAAACAAATAGTAACTGTTAAAGGCGGTGAAGATTATGACTTTGAAGACTTTTCGGTCAAAGTACTGCCCTCCNTACATTCTGCTCTTCGNGACAAACAATATTTTAGCTCAGAAAAGATTTCAAAGGATATAAAAGTTCCGCTTCAGATCAAAGAGTATGTTGAGGGGGGATCTTTGATGTTTTATTTCAGATTCAAAGACCATAAAGTGCTAACTATGGGCTCAATGAATTTTATCGAAAAGGAAATTGATGGATTAAAGCCTGATATACTTTTAGCGGGATCTGCGAATTCTAGGAAAGAAATATATAATTATACAGAAAGGTTATTAGAATTAACAGGATTTCCAAAAATAGTAATTCCAACGCATTGGGATGATTTTAGGGTTAANTATGATGCGCCTCAACAAAAAGCATTGGAGTCAAAAGCTTTACCATTCATTGAAGATATCAAAGCTACTGCACCAAGAACAAAGATTATCATACCTGAGCATTTAGTTCCAATAACTATAAATTAATAATTAAGGCAGTTTAAATAAATCCTCCACAGAGCAATTAAGGGTCTTTGCTATTTTCAACGCAAGAACAGTGGAGGGTACATACACTCCATTTTCAATTGCATTGATACTTACCCTTGATACACCAGCNCTTTCAGAAAGCTCTTGCTGAGTTAAGCCTGTCGACTTTCTCAGCTCTTCAAGATTNTTTAATAGTTTTTTGTGGTGCTTACCCACCCTTTANTTCTCTTCATATTTTTCTACTGCTTTAGTTATTTCTTCACCAGTATTNGGATATATGTAGCCAGCNGTAACCATACCCACNCCTAATGCCATTACCAATAAACCNACACCCTCAAAAAAGTCTCCTAAAGATGCAAAACCAAATAGATTAATTCCAAGGCCAACATAGGATATTGCCAAACCGGCCCTGAGTCGTTTATTTGGCTCTTTTACTATTTCATTACTTGTAGAATTTGTCATTTGATATCCTTATTTCTTTTCAAATTTTTCAACTGCGTTGGTNAGTTCTTCGCTCGTATTTGGGTAGAGATATCCAGCAATTATACTACCTGCTCCTATGGTACCAACCAATAGCCCTATACCTTCGAAAAGTGNTCCCATTACAGTAAAGCCAAGAAGATATATACCAATCCCCACGAACATGGTAATTACTCCACCTCTACGGTAATCTATTGGCTCCTTTTTTCTTTCATCCAAAATACGCANAAATTCCTCTGCTTTAGATGGGTCGTCCATATGCTTAGCTATCTTGATAATGGTTTTNTTTTTATCCTTACCCTCAAAATAAAGCCAAATAAATACCGATACTGGAATGATTATTCCAGCAAGAACTCCTAAAATTGGAACTAATTGTAACATAAAATCTCCTTAATATATGTAAAGTATACCTTACATATTAATAATGTAAAGTATACTTTACAATATATATTTTATATGAAATATAAGAAAATTAAAGATCAAGACTTTAAANGAAGACCAGATTAAGTTTATATAATGAAAAAGATTATAGATAACTACAATACGTGGGCATATCAATATGATAATAATATCAATCCAACTAGAGACTTAGATAAAATTATCACAAAGCAATTTTTATCTAAAATAGATTTTTTTAAGGTTTTAGAATTAGGTTGTGGATCAGGAAAAAATTCTGAATGGCTTATCAGTAAAGCAGAAAAATTAGTTTGTTTAGATTTTTCAAAAAATATGCTCGATTTGGCAAGAAACAAGATTAAGACAGATAAAGTAACTTTTATAAATGCAGATCTTAATGAAAAATGGCCAGTTAAAAATAATGCATTTGATTTAGTAACAATTAATTTGGTTCTGGAGCATATCAAAATATTGGATCATATTTTTAAATCATCCTTTATGAAATTNGCTCAAGGTGGAAAATTTTTTGTATGTGAACTTCACCCTAAAAAACAATTAGCAGGAAGCAGGGCTCAATTTGAAGATAATGGAGTTAAAATAGAATTAGATGTATTTCAACATTTAGAAGAGGATTATATCCAAAGCGCAGAACAAGCAGGATTCAACTTGCTTGCTAAGGAAGATTGGTATGATAGGAAAAATGATGTGCCCAGATTGATTTCATTTTTGTTTGAGAAACCATAATAATTATTAAAATTTAACCTCCATCAATTGGGTTTTATCCACATCACGTATTGAAAATTTCTTAATGGGATGTGTGCTTGGAGCTATCACAGCATTGAGCACTTCAAATTCTAAATCAAAACTTGATAATTTTTTTCCTGAAACGATTGCAAGCTGCTTAATTGTGTGCGGTTCAATTTCAACTAAATCGCTATGCTGATAAAAATCATACTCCGTTTTATTCTTTAAAATAAAACGGGCATCAGAATGATTTCTNATCTTAATTATTGCCAACTCATAATTCTTATAGTAACCAACAGAGTCAAGTGTTAATGATGCGTCTATTAGTGGGGCCATCCATTCATTTTTTCCAATTAAGAGATTATTATACCAAACAATCGTCCTACCTTGAAACAATGCACGCTTCAAGCCCTTTTGATCTCTTTTTTTAGAAAATACTAAAGTAACAGGTCGATGTCCTCCATGGGGAATATTGTAATCCCAATCCACAAGATCATGAACATCTGAAGTTCCTATCATTGTTAAATCGTGATCAAGAGCTGCTTGAATAGCTTGATCGGAATACGTTCTTTCATTTGTAACCTCAACGCCATGTAATAACCGTTTATTTATCAGCTCCTTAACTTCATCAGCGATATTAACTGAAGCATCTTTGCTCTGGCCAATCCAATGAGGGTGATTCCAAAAAACAAATGCGCCCTGTTTGCGGGCAGCTTTATAGGCTTCCATATAATCATCATTCATAATTTTATTAACATCCTTCACAAAAATTGCATTTGCATGTCCTGGNGGCATGTCCTTAGTTATCTCTGTTCCATTAATTACCATTAACCCGCTTTTCCCAGAATACTTTTTGGCTAGCTCATAGCTTCTATTTCTATCTAGGTGTGGGATGTCTTCTTTGTGAGATTGGTATTCAATATGTTCTGTGACCGCGATTGCATCAAGCCCGTCTTTTTGTGCTTCGGCAATTCTTATGTTTGGCCAAACGCTACCATCAGAAAAAACAGAATGGGTATGTAAATCGCAAATTAAAGTTGAATAACCTTTAATATTAGGAAAGCTAATGCTCCGCCCTGTCTTTAAATGGGTATGTTGAGATATCGCTATTTGTGAAATAGCTATAATTATAATTGAAATGTATTTCAATTNTTTACTTATATTTTTTATCTAAGTAAAGAATCATAAGAACAATTGCAATAGTGGCAAGTATAGAGCCTTCAAAACCAAAAGATCCGCCTGTTATAATTTCATTTCCTGTAACCGATTGCTTGATAATGCTCTCTGATTCAATTCCACTTACTTCAAAGCCAAAAACTGGCCCCTGAAAAAAGTTCCATGTTAGATGCATGCCAATTGGTAGCCATAAATTTGATTTATGAATATAATATATCCCCAAAACGATACCTGCTAAGAAAAGATTTAAGGCAGCTAAAAAATTTATATTTGGGTTTAATAAATGGATAGACATAAATACTATTGATGAGATTGATANGGCAACATATCTATTCATGGACTGCATAAGATTATTTAAGACATATCCGCGCATCATGATTTCTTCATGAAAAGAGACAACAACAAACAGGATGAAATATAAAATGATACTGCCTATTGGAAATGAAAACTGATCAATAGATACATAACCAAGAATAAATAAAATAAAGAATCCAATAGCAATGAGACCTGCGCCTAAAGCTAGNCCTAAGTATAAATCATTTTCATACCCTTTGAGATTTAACCCAATAGATGCCAATGGCTTTCGATCAATAAATCGCACAAAAAGCCAAACGCAAAGCATTACAGCTAAAAATTCAATAATCTTAAGCGCCAGAAAGAAATTAATCCGATTTAATTCTTCCATGATTTGTTCTTGATTGGTTAATGCAGCTAGATCAAATCCAGATGCTAACATAATTAAGACCAATCCAATTCCTGCAAAAATTTGAGATGTAATAAATGAGGCAATAAAAAAGAGTGTTGCTCTCAGCCATCCGGATTTAATTCTAGGTAATGATTCTGTCATAATATTTCCTTTAAGATATAAAAATTCTAAATTTTTGGTTTGGTTCCCATATTGTACCATATAAACGAAAACACATCTGCATATAATTCCATACGCTGATCCATAGATACACTGCCATGACCCCCTCTGGTTTGTATGCGAATCAAAACTGGAGATTCTCCAATATGAAACTCCTGCAATCTAGCAGCGAATTTAAATGAGTGCGCCGGAACAACGCGGTCATCATGATCTGCGGTGGTTACTAAGGTAGCTGGATATTTAGTNTCAGGCTTTAAGGCATGAACGGGTGAATATTTCAGCAAATATTTAAACATTTCTGGGGAATCATCTGCAGTGCCATAGTCATCTGACCAACCAGCGCCTGCTGTAAATTCATGATATCGTAACATATCAAGNACACCAACTGCAGGAATAGCTACTTTGAAAAGTTCCGGTCTTTGAATCATTACAGCTCCTACCAGCAACCCACCATTGGAACCTCCCCTGATTGCCAGATATTCACTAGAAGTATAATTTTCAGAAATGAGATATTCTGCCGCAGCGATAAAATCATCAAAAACATTCTGCTTTTTCATTTGCGTTCCAGCTTTATGCCATTTTTTTCCGTATTCCCCACCACCTCTGATATTTGCTACCGCATATACTCCACCATTTTCAAGCCAAGCTATATTTGTAGCGCTGAACCGTGGAGTCTGNCTTATGTTAAATCCGCCATAACCGTAAAGAATTGTTGGGCTATTGCCATTCTTGACTACATCCTTTTTATACGTAATAAACATGGGTACAGTTGTTTGATCTTTGCTTTTATAAAAAACCTGTTCGGTTGTATAATCACTTGGTTCAAAATCTATTGCAGGTTGGCGATATAAAATTGATTCTCCAGATTCAATATTGTATTTATATATCGTCGATGGATACGTATAGGAACTGAATGAATAATAAAGATCTTTTTCATCCTCTTTAGCATTAAAACCATAGGCTGATCCAATCGCAGGTAAATCTATTTCGCGTACAATTTTTCCTTTTAGGTCATATTGCATAATTTGCGATTTAGCATCTACTAGATAGCGAACAAATAAATAGCCACCGCCAGAACTTGCAATCATCACATTCTCGCTCTCGGGAACAACATCTTTCCAAATATTNGGTTTAGAGAGATCTACTGAAACTATGCGACCATTTGGCGCATCAATNTTCGTGAATAAATAAAATGTTCTTTTTTTGTTATATAAGACACTTGCTCTTGCAAAATAATCTCCCTGTATTTTAATAGGCTTTGAATCGGAGATATTGAGATCTTGAATATAAAGCTGTCTTCCGCTTGTATTTTGACCTGCATAAATTGCAAGATACCTCTGATCTTCTGAGACAGAACCGCTTATATATCGATTAGGTTCTCTACTGCCTCCATATATAAGCTGGTCTTTAGATTGCGAGGTATTGAGCTTATGATAATACAATTTGTGGTATTGGGTTTTTGCAGATAATTCGCTTTTGTTTTCTTCGTTTGGATTATCATAGCTGCTATAAAAGAATCCATCATTATTTTTCCATGAGAGACCACTAAACTTTACATCTTTTAATGTATCTCCTATTATTTCCTTGGTTTCTGTATCCATCACAATGATCTTTCGCCAATCAGATCCACCTTCGGTTATCATATATGCTAACAAGGAACCATCCTTGGTNAATGACAGCCCTCTTAGCGCGACAGTTCCATCCTTAGAAAATGTATTTGGATCTATGAAAACTTCAGGATCTTGACTTGATCCAATACGTGATCTATAGANAACAGAATGATTNTGAAGTCCAGAGTTTTTGTAAAAATACTCATAATTACCCTCTTTAAATGGAGCGCCAACTTTTTCATAATCGTTTAATTTCTTTATTCTTCTTTCTAGTTTTTTTCTAAAGCCTATTTTGCGTAAATACTTCGATGTCACCTTATTTTGACTTTTAACCCATTGTCCGGTTTCATCAGACATATCATCCTCAAGCCATCTATAGGGATCAGATATCTCNATGCCATGATATGTATCATAATGACCAATCTTCTNTGTAGCTGGATAGTCAATGCTTTGATCACAGCTAATTAAATAAAATGATAAAATAAAAATTATTTTTAAGGAAATGCTTTTCATTTGTTTATTTTATTGAACCTTATTTTGCTTGATAGATTACTGTCACAAGTTTCATCGTATTAATATCAAGAAAAGTTAATCTGAGTTCTTTGTTCTTTTCTAATTCAGTGATTCTGGCAGGGATATATACGTCTGTCGTTTTAGAGTACAACATAATAAATTTACCATACGGTAGATATTCCCAAGAAACATCTGTTAATGTCTTGCCAAATAGCATTTCTTCTCTCTTGTTATTTGGCTTAAAGATTTGATAATCATTTTTTCTTTTACGCTCAATCGGAAGACTTAGACCATCAATAACATATCTTTTCATCTGCCATTTAATATTAATTAAATCTTCATATTTTATTTCATCCTGTGAAAAAGAAAATGAAAAGGCAATTATTAATGAAAGAATTATCTTCTTCAAAATTAAGGTGAGCTTTGTTTTGCTTTATTATCAACTAAGCGCACACAATAAAGACCGCTATACATATCAGTAAAATATATGTATCCTTTATAAGGTATAGCGCCCCACACATTCGTTGAGTTGGCTATGTGNCCATCGGGTTGNCTAGACATATAAAATGCAATTTCTCTTCCTTGCCTATATAGATCTCCAAGCAAATCTCCAGAAATATCTACAATGCGCAATCCTCCATTATAATATGCAGCAATTAAGGTATCTCCTTGAATCCAGTGGTTATGAGAACCAGCTTCGGTAATTGTATAAACAGCTTCTTCTTTTGGATTTTCAATATCAGTAAAGTCTAAAAAGTGAAAACCCCCTCTTGGTTGGTATGGGCGAGGTTTACCTGGATATCGCCATGGAAACCATTCATCCCCGCCAACAATATAGAATTTATCTGTTGATTGACTCTTAAAAGGAAATGCAGCATGGTTATGGCCATTTGGATCTTTTAGGTCAGCTAAGTGAACGGGATTAGAAGGGCTGCCTTGTCCAGCTTTCGCAAGTAATGGGTTGAATTGTTTTGCGCTCCTATTTTTTTCATCAAACTTTAAACCGCCAACATCTACAGCTTGGACACCATCAGCCCAGTTGGANGAATACGCAATACCATCTTCGATCCATACATCGTGAATACTATGNCCTGGNGTGTCNAGTTCATAGACCCCNACTCTAAAGGGTTTTTTAGGGTCATCGATATTGATGATATCATACTTGCGGCCATTGTTAACCGCGTAAACGTGGTTCTCATAGATGAATACATTATGCACACCACCGGTCATATCATCATTGTAAGCAGCGCTGATGGTCACGTTATAAGGATCTGAAACATCTAAAATCACAAAACCGTTCTTACGGCTAGATGCACCTTCACGGGTGATCACGCCAACCCTGCCATCTTCTGATATTTTAACATCGTTAACGGTACGCGCATCTACGGTGACCGTATCGATAATCTTCATATTTGCGGGATCGGTCACGTCCCAAAAATACGCTTCACCATTTGCACCCCAAGTACCGGTGACAGCAAAATCCTTGCCTTCATGCTGACCAATGCCAGGCCAGATCCAAAGATCAGAAGTTTTCACGTTTGATACCAATCCAAAACCAATNAGCTCAATATCCTTTGAAACATTCCGAGGAACTACTTCAATTGATTGCGATTTAGTATATCCATTAGAGCTGACTGAAACAGTATACATCCCAGCGGTCTCTGCAACAAAACGCCCATCACTAGTGATCTGCGCGGAAGCAGGAAGACCAATGCCATAATCTGCTTTNCCAGTGTATGAATATTCAATTCGAGCATCATCCACCAATCTATCGCGCCTATCATANGCCTTGCCGTCTATTTTTTCTACATCTCCGGTTCTTATTTTTTTATTCTTTACGGAGAGCACGACATTTTTGATTGGATTCTTTACAACTTTAAGATTGAATTCTTTTGAAATATCACCAGCTGTTGCAATGATTATTGCCTTTCCAGCTTTGTAGGTTGATAAGATCCCAATCTTATTTACCTCAGCAACTTTTGTATTGCTTGATGAAAAAGTAACCTTGTGATCTGTTCGTAATAAATTAGCATCATCATATACATCTACCATCAGTTCGAAAGACACGTTTGAGTAAAGTTCTGGATTAAGATTATTAAATACAATTTTTTTCAATTTAGGTTCAGGNACTTTGACCTTAAACGAACCATAGACCCGGTCTGTTCTTTTAACCGCTATACTGCGAGCACGCANCTTAAGATCCCCAGATTTAAATGGTTGAACTGTCACTATTGCAAAGCCCGTAGAATCACTTATCCGCGGAGATGTTTTTAATGAACGACGAGGTTGCCCATAGATCAAAAAAGGATTATTGGATAAATTTCCTTGCGCATCAACAAGCTTAATCGTTACCATACCTGTCTCTCCAACATTTAATGTAAGCGAGTCAGGTTCAAATACATATCTGAGCGTATCTGAATCTTTTGAGGTGGAATCTGTTTGGCCATAAGCAAGAATAAGGCTTGCTGATAAAATGAAAAAATTTCTAAACATCTATAAAGTTACAAAATTTTTTGATAAACAACATTATCTCTATCAATTCAACGTTCGATTATATTCTTCAATAATTTTTACTATCTCATCTTCATAGTAATCCGCAATAATTGGGTTGCATTCATACCCATTTAAATGTCCGATCAATAGATTAGATATTTTAATATCATAAAATTTTTCTAATAGATATCGATAGAATGATAGCTGCAGTGAATAGTGAACAAACTTGCAATCCATTAAGTGGCTGGTAATTGGATGAATCCCCATTTTTCCACCGAAAGAGGTTTTGCTGACCGACTTGGATGTCTTCCAGTCAATGATAATAAAAGTATTATTTTTTGTATCATGAGCTAAGACATCAATAGTGCCAGCTATTTTTAATTCTTTGCTAAANATCTTTACNTCAGGATAAAAAATGAATTCAGATAAATTATTAAATTTTTTCATCCATTTTATTGCATGATTTACCTCGGATATATCTTCAAAGCTTTCATCATTTATAAACGATTCTATATTATTGTGTACCAANGTTCCAAAATCCCGAGCCTCATCCCATTGGGCAATTAGCTCTTCAGCAGCCATGCCCATATATTTTCGATTTGTCTTGACAAGCCTTTGGGCAATTTCCTCTTTATTGAATGGTTCAAAATATTGTGAAGTAATTGAGGTTACACTTGTAAAATCTAATTCAGGTTCTGATTTTAGTGCATATCTATGTTCGGGCTCTATAAGTATAATATCGTTATTAAATAATTTATCCATTATTAATTTGTCTTTACAGGTCCACTCCAATCCGTAATTCCGCCCAATAAGTTCATGGCTCTATAGCCATTTTGTTTCAACAAGCTAGTTGCATAATCCGATCGGTTGCCTGTTCTGCAATACACTACGATATTTTTTTTCTTATATTGTTTCATCTCATCTAATCGATAGGGTAACTCATCAAGTGGAATAAGAAATGAATTTGGTATAGATTTTTGGACATGTTCAGCTCTAGTTCTTACATCTAAAAAAATATTTTCTTCAGAACCAAATAGCATTAAACCTTCCTGTGATGACAGTGCATGNCTACCTGCGTTAAGAATTTTATCAAAAAAAACTGTATTGAATTGATCGGGCTGTTCTTTGTGTGGCAAATGCCCAGAATCTTGGATAACGAATAGTTCTAATCCTGGCATTAGGGTTGACAACTTTGCCCTTACTTCATCTAATGGCAATACTTTATCCGAATCTCCCCATATAGCAAAATGCGGGATATCGCTTTGAGCAATTTGGCTATTTATCCCATCCAGTACATGATTATTGCGCCTGGTTGAAATTAATGCTCGTGCAAACCCCTTGTGCTTTAATAATTCCTGGTACTTTGTATCCCACCCTTTGAACCTATCGGGGTATTTAAAATCATCCAGCTGTCCTTTGGCGATTGTTTTATAGTTTGCTTCAATAAAGCTGTTGATGTCTTGCTTTGAAACAGGGGTGGGGTCTGGTTTGGATTTGGTTCCGTGAAAACCGCCAGGAGCAACATAAATCAATCGCTTCACTCTATCAGGGTAGGTTTCAGCAATTTTAGAAATNACTCTNCCGCCATTTGACAGCCCAGCAAAATTGACTTTCCTTGTTAATTTAATAGTATCTAGTAGTTCGATGACTTGATCAGCATATAGCTGATCATTGTATATCACATTCGGATTAGATGAATAACCCCTGCCGTATAGGTCAATTCTAATAACACCCAAACCTCTATTAATCGCTTCGTAATACGTTTCATCCCAAATATATGATGGTACAGAAAAACCATGAATGAGAACAATCATCTCATCATGGTTTAGATTATCATATTCATAATAAGTATACCCATGAGTAAGCGATGCAAAGCTTCCGGAANTTATACTTTTACGAAATGAATCATTTTTTTCAATATATTCATATTTTAAATCNGAGCTATTACACCCAATGACCAAAAATAGAATTNCTATCATAAATTTTTTATTCATTATAAAACTCAGTAGGGTTTTTCCAGATAGTGCAGTTTAGAATATATGTAATTAAATTCAAGTTCAGGAATATTTATTATAATTGTATGTTATAACTTATTATCTAATCATGAAATATGAATAAATTTAAAATTCAAATCTATGCTTTTATTATTTTCGCTGGGATTANAATGATCATCATGATAGATAATGATCAGCTGGATAAGATTTCCCCTAANCAGACAAACCAAGAAAATCCTCTTTTTTCATCTAATAGCTCATCGGATCCATTTGATATTGTCCCGCCAAATTGGACAAGAGTAGCTCCTAAATCATCCATGCGACTAGCTGAGTTCAATGTAAAAAATCCTTCTGGNAGTTACGATGTAATCGTATTTAAAAATATTGGTGGAACAGAGAATCAAAATAAAGAGCGCTGGTTCAATCAATTTAGTGGAAGTTTTTTCCCAGAACTTGAAAGGCAATCTGAATCAATGGATATTCGAGGAAGCAAGCTAACATTTATCCAAACCTCTGGAACATTTAATGGTGGAATGGGTCAATCGGAACCTATGGATAATGCTGGATTAATGGGTTTTATAATTAATACGAATGCGGATACTTATTATTTCAAAGCGGTTGCTGATGCAAAAGTAATTCTGGATGGTAAAAAGGAATTTGTTCAAACTATTTTAAGTCTTCCGCTATTTTAAAATATTTTAATATGGAGTTTATATGGATAAAGAAAAAGTAATTGAAAAACTAACACAGATCTTTGATTTAGAATTATCTGGTGTGATTCGCTATACTCATTATTCACTAATGATCTTTGGTCATAATCGCCTGCCCCTGGTTGATTTTTTCAAAGGGCAAGCTACGGAATCTCTAGCGCATGCAAATCTGGCAGGTGAACATATCACTGGTCTTGGAGGGCACCCTCCCTTAAATCTTAATACGATCAAAGAAACCTTTAAGCATGATATTAAAGAAATATTAGCAGAGAGCCTTGAGCACGAACAACAAGCAATTAATCATTACTATGAACTATTGGAATTAATTGGCAATGACTCTGTTTATCTTGAAGAATATGCAAGGAATATGATCGGGCAAGAAGAGCTTCATGCGCTTGAGGTAAAGAAGATGTTGAAACAGAATTAATAAATTATTGATTTACAATTGTTGTGCCATTTTTACCAACAATTGCTTCTTTAACTCCACCGATCGAGGTGATAATTACTTTTTCACCATGATATTTTAGAAAGTAGAGAGCTGCTTCTATCTTCGGTCCCATACTACCCGCCTGAAAATGGCCTTCCTTTAAATAGCGTTTTGCTTCCTCGGTATTAATATTTAATAGCGGCTCTTCATTGTCTTTGCCAAAATTCAAGCAGGCTTGATCAAGATCCGTTATGATCCATAATTCATTTGACTTAATCACTCTACCCAATANAGCCGCTGAAAGATCTTTATCTATNACCGCATTTAATCCTTCTAACTTCTGTTGATCATTCCAAAATGTTGGAATACCTCCACCTCCAGATGCAATAACGATCGTTCCATTATCAACAAGCGTCTGGATCGATCTTCCATGTTCAATGAATTGAGGTAGCGGGCTGGGTACAACCTGCCTCCAACTGCCGGGCTCTTGTTCCTTTATTTTCCAATTGAACCGTTTAGCCAGGCGCTCTGCTTCTTCCTGTTCATAGCGCCTACCAATGAACTTTTGCGGATCATTTATAGATGGATCATCTTTATCTACAATAGTTTGAGTGATCAAGGTAACCACTTCTCGATCGATCTCTTTTTCTTTCAAAACGTTCTGCAACGATTGCTGAACCATATAACCGATCGAACCTTGAGTTTCCGCAACGCATACTCCTAATGGAAGCGGTGGAATAGTTTTATGGGTCAACTCCATTCGATATAATTCATCGCCAACCTGCGGACCATTGCCATGGGTTAAGCAGATATTGTAGTCTAGATCTACAAAATGCATGATAGCATCCAGGCTCTCTCTGGTATGGGCAAACTGCTGATAGATGGTACCAGCTTCTTCTTTTGGAGAAAGTGCATTTCCACCCAGGGCGATAATTACTGATCTTCCCATTACTCTACCTCAGATCCAATGGATCCCTTTTTTGCTCTTTCGGTATATTTTATTAGTACTTTTTCTAAGGCTTCCTCNGTATCGATGCCTAGCGCGTTGGATAGNGCAATAACTGAAAAGACAACATCTCCAATTTCCATCTCAATTTTTTCATTNTTTTCTAAGGGATTTTTTCCATAATTAGATGCGACCAGAATTTCTTTGGCAACCTCACCAAGNTCTGAAACAACATCGATCAATCTTGATTCAGGGGTAGTGTTAAGATTATGGGTATCGCAGAATTCTTGAACTTTTTCTTGGAGATCCCGCATGGCATTAAGATGGTAGTTTGTAAAGAAGCAATCTATATGTTTTCATTTTATTGAACATTTCGGATGTAAGATACCCAGAAAAATAAATCTCATTGATCTTTGTTAGATGTTTACGAAATGCCCATCGAAATAGCTTCATCGATTTAGGGAAATTGCTATCCATATATCTACCCGAAAGAGAGCTGATCGGAAGTGCAACATCGTTTANCATATCATTGAATAGNTCCATGGTTCGCGCAGTTTCTTTCGTGATATCCTTATTGATAATCTCAATTAAAGGGTATTCTTTTAAGGCATTTTGNAACCAATCCCAGCCATGGCCCCCNCCNAATGGNCGTCTTCCGGTTCCAGGCTGTCTGAAAAAATCACATATCAATAAATGATTATTAGGTTTAAGCGCTTCGATACTTTTTTCGATGGCTTGATTGACTTGAACGTATTGAAAACTTTCGCTAAAAACGACCAAGTCATATTGCTGTTCAAGTTCAAGATCTTGACACGTAGATCGAAATACCTTGACCTTNTCTCCAAGTTTTTCCTCAATCGCATCNGCAAGNTANTCACTTGGAGATACGCAATGAACCTTATAGCCTTTATNNATCAGTTTTTCNGCAAGGCCACCCGAGCCGCTTCCAACATCCAAAATCGTTTCAACNTTCNCAGGTATTGCATCGATGATAANCTTGGANTGTANGTCTTGAGCTTTTCTTACATTCTCTGGAATGATCGCTAGATCATCTGGCCAATAGCCGTAATGCAAATGTTCGGTCTTATATAGGAATCGGCTGATCACTAAGCCGATCTCAAGACCAACTTCCTTGGAACTAACTTTTTCTTTTTTCTTATTCAATTCATGATTCCAATAATAAATNNCATNATTGATATTCCTAACAATACTCCTACAGCAAGCGCCCCTAAAAATACTATCCAGGATTTAGGTCTAGATTCACTTCCATACAACACAAGACGTTCATCATTTCTTATTAATTCAATAGAAAGTCCTAATATATGCATTGAGATCAAAGGCCATACATTAATTTGAAATGTTGAATCTTTATATTCAAAATTATGTGATTCTCCACCAAAACCTCTTTGTTTAGATACTTCCTCACCATTGACATAGACCCGNCCAAAGCCCGACATGGCATTGGTGAATTCGATCATAGACCCATCTTCAAGTTTATAGCTTAATAGTTTTTTTCCTATCATTCTTTCCCTTTACTCATTTTAAAACTGTTATTCTTTGTACTTATTGAACCAATATAATATATGGTCAATCTTCGTAATTAGCTGACTAGGTTTACTAGAGATTCCATGATAGGCCTCAGGCACCTCAACATACACNGTTTCAATCTTTCTTATCTTCAAGGCGTGATATAATTGTTTAGCCTCTGAAGGAGGAGTGCGAAGATCATAGGTGCCCACCATTACCATTGTAGGTGTTTCGATATTTCCTACCAATGAAATAGGAGAGAACTTCCAATATTCTTCAAAATTTTCCCACGGTTGCCCTTTATATCTGTAATTAGCATAATTAAAATAATTATCAGCTACCAAGGTCTTAGATATCCAATTCATCACAGGCTTGATCACCGCTGCGGCTTTGAACCGCTTCGTTTTTCCTACTATCCAGGCTGTCATGATACCTCCTGCGCTACCACCCGTGACAAATAAATTATTTTGATCAATGTATCCTAATTGTATTAACTCATCTACTCCATCCATTACATCTTGGTAATCCTCGCCGGGGTAGTTACGATACAATAAGTTTCCAAACTCTTCTCCATAGCTTGTACTTCCTCTTGGATTAGGATAGAAGACAACATAATCGGATGCAGAATACAACAGGATCTCTGGTGAGAATCTGTCGCCATAATTGCTAACGGGTCCGCCGTGATTCTCTACGATCAACGGATANGTTTTATTTTTATCAAAACCAGGGGGCTTAGCGATCCAGCCTTGGATCTTTCTTCCATCAAAAGAAGATCTATACCATATCTCTTCAATCTTGCCAAGGTCTCTGTTTGATAGTAGGTCGTAATTAAGATTGGTGACCCTTTGCACTTTTCTTCCATCGAAAAAGGCAATNTCTGCTGGATGATATGGGGTNGTCATTGTATATACGATNCTACCTGTCTTTGACATGGAGTATGATCCACCCCCATAAGGTCTACCAATACTTGTACCTCCTAAATTATCAGCAATTTTTTTTGTCTTCCCAGATAAAGCAGTATAGCCGATCTTACCATTTCCATAGTTGTCGTACTTANAATACAGTCCCTTACCATCGGGTGCCCATTTGATTGAAGATATGCTTCTATCTAAATTTGTTTTGATCTCACGTTTNTTTAAGCCATTAGCATTCATTACATATAATTTTGTCACCTGATAGGTTTGCACCTGATCATCGTATCCAGTATAAGCTATTGTTCTGCCATCTGGAGATACAGCCACGCCTCTATCTGGACCGTTTCGATCGGTAAGCTGTTTAAAACTGGATCCATCGATCGCGATCGAATAGATCTCTGAATTTCTATAATCATATTCCCAGTTCTCTGAGTAGTTAGAGGTAAATATCATTTTTTTGCTATCTTTTGACCAATCAAACCCCTGGTGATTATAGCGCTTACTGCTTACTTGTACTGGGGTACCTCCTTCCGCTGAAATGACAAACAGATGGTTAAATCCTTTTTCCATATACCCCGAACCATCGGCTTCATGTTTTAATCTATCGGTTATTCTTGGAGCGGGAGCCCAAGTGGCATTCTCAGGTTTTTCAGGTGCGCTAACAAGGCGCAATACATCATCCTCAACGAACATGGTGAACCCAATATAAGTTCCATCCGGTGACCACTGAATATTCTTTGGAGTTTGTTTCAGTTGAGAGATCACAGAATATTGTTTCGTGTCTACCCAATAAATATATATCTCGGATCCATTTTCATCATCAGTGCTGGATACGAATGCAATTCTTTTTCCATCCGGCGACCATCGGGGACTGCTCTCATTGGAAGTATTTGAGGTTACTTTTTGATGCTCCTTGCCATCAGTNTTGATCATCCATAACGCAGAAGTTTTACCATCGGTCATAATATCCATTTTGGTGCGGACATAGACTATTCTTGAATTATCAGGTGCGATCTGTGGATCCTTAGCATATTGAATTTCAAAAACATCCAAATTCGAAAATCGTGTTTGCGNAAACGCAATAGGCNCTAGAAANATAAATAGTANAAGTAATAAATAATTTTTCATAAGCATAATTTACACATTATCTTTTAAAAAGAATTGATCTGGTGCCACGTTAGTACCTCATTCANATTGTTTCAACCACTCTAATGCCTCTACAACTGCAGGCGCGTAATCTTGCGGACTGTGCTTTCCTTTTTCAAGTAAAACCAGTTCAACATTGCCTCCTTTTGATAGAACGGAATTGTATAATTTCTCACTTTGCTGAAAGGGAACCACTTCATCTTCCTTGCTATGAATTAACAATAGGTCGCCACTGATCTTTGTATCTATCAATGAATTGGATGTAATGACATCTCTGTAGGTATCGAAAATGGAAAGTGAATTATAATTATCAAGATATTCAGAAGTGAACAGTTTTGTTGTTATATCGGTAAGCTCTCTATCAATAACGGGCGCAGCCATATCGCCATTGAATAGATCATCCAATCGATCGACATATGGCCGTTGAATGATCTTATCCATGATATTCAATTCGTATGTTTTATTTAATACATAAGGGTGGTAGACCGCCCAGGATGGTCGTCCGATCCGTTCGGGGTATGAAAAATTATCCTCACGCTCAAGATCAAAGTATCCAGCGATGACAACGCTAGCATCAATATCAAACGTTCTGGGGTTGAGTGCAAGCTCATTATGCATTGCAATGGAATTATAACCGCCATTGGAGTAGCCGATCAAATAAAGATTTTCATTCAAATTGATTTCATTTTCGCAGGCAAATGATTGCATACCTTCCACCATATCCAATAAAAACTTTCCATTGGTCTTTTGATATACTGGATAATAAGGAAACGTTGAGCTACCTAATCCAAGATAATCTGGTTGAATGACCGCATATCCTATGCTCGCTCCAAATATACCTAAATAACCATACAGCGGTAATACCGAAGCAACATCGCTTCTTTTTATCGTGAGACCATGCTGGCCTGATACCAGTGATATTGGTTTATCCCCTGGATTGACTGGAACATAAACCGCTCCGGAGGCAATAACATTATTGCCTTTTGGGTCCGTTGTTTCATATTCAACGATATACACTTTAATATCATATAAAATTGAGAAATCATCTGGCAGTCCATAACTTGGTTTGAGATCACTGATAAACTGAGCATCCATCTCTCCGGCATTTCTTACGGAAATATATTTCCCTTGCTCAGCAACAGGACATGCTTCCTTTACAGTATCATCGCACGCAATAAAAATAGTTAATAAGGCAATGATGGGTATTCTTCTAATACGTAGTAGTGATTTGTTCATTTTTTCCTAAAAAGATTTAATAGGAATTTACTATGATAATGGTAATTGGTTTGATCTGGTTTTTTAATTAAATCTTTAATCAATACTTTAATAATATTTGTAAATTTTGCTATGGAAAGCTGNCCAAATATCNANGGCAATCAAGTAAAGTATCGCAGAACATCCGGATACATTGGTCTTCTTTTAACTTGTGTATTTATTTATATCGCGCTTATGAATGATATTGGAATGTGGAAGATCTTAGTTTTTTTACCAGCGATCGTCATGTCNATCGCATTGCTTGAAGCCTCAAATAAGACCTGCATTGTGTATTCTTCAATGGGAATCAAACACATGGGTGAAAAATATGAAAGAGAAAGAGACTNAGAATTTTTAAAAGTGCAGAAAAAGAAATCTATTAAGATCGTGATCAATGGAACCTTGNTNGCTACCATGATCACTGCGCTGGTCTTTTTCCTATTGTAGTTATTATGAGAATTATTTTCCTATTGATGTTATTTTTTATCTCATGCGCTAAN
The DNA here is from genome assembly GCA_002717765.1 of Fidelibacterota bacterium. The sequence goes on from PBCB01000012.1 coordinate 25,054, forward strand.
GAGTATCCTCTNNTCCCTACTTCCAATAAGCAGAGCAGATTTCCACGTCTATCTAGNAATGAAAAAGGAGATATCTTCCTCACCTGGTTTGAAGAAAAGGATAGCACGAATTGGTCATTACGGGGATCTATNTTTTCGAATGATTCTTGGTCGCGACCNACAACGATAACGGCTGAAAGGTCTTACTTCATCAATTGGGCAGATTTTCCATCGCTCAATTATATNAATGATGATACGCTNGTGGCNCATTGGCTAGAAAAATCNGGAGANGGAACCTATGATTATGATGTCCATTTATCATTTTCATTTGATCAAGGCNNATCNTGGTCGCCATCTCAAATTCCACACTCTACTCTTGCAAAGGGAGAGCACGGCTTTTCATCGTTCGGTATAGGNAAGAATGCCCATGATGTGGTTTGGCTTGATGGCAGGGAAATGAGCATGGGCCATGGATCTGGTGATTATGGAAAGATGAATCTTTGTCATACCACCTTCTCATCCGATGGCAGGTTAGGTGATGAATATGTGATCGATNATAAGGTCTGTGAATGCTGCCCAACCGCATCGGTCAGATATAAAGACACGCTTGTGGTCGCTTATAGAGATAGGACCAATGATGAGATACGCGATATCAATATTGCAAGAAGGGTTGGTGATAAGTGGGAAGAACCTTACTGCGTTCATGAAGANAATTGGAAGATCGCTGGATGCCCTGTCAATGGACCAATGCTGGCATTACGCAATACTAGAATTGCCATTGCATGGTATACAGCAGCCAATGAAACTGCGAAGGTCAATGTGGCGTTCTCAGATGACATTGGAAAGACATTCTCTGACCCGGTTAGAATTGATCTTTCCATGCCGATGGGAAGAGTTGATATCGAATGGATCAATGACAAAGCAGTGATCGTAAGCTGGATAGAAAGCGGTGAAAAAACATCCAATATCTTTGCAAGAAAGGTTAATATCAATAATAAACCTAGTAAAGAAATCCTAGTAGAAAGAATCCCACCTGGAAGGATCTCAGGCTATCCGCAAATGGAAGTGGTAAAAAATAAAGTGCTGTTTGCTTGGACTGAAATAAATAAAAAGACTACAATCGCATCAAAGTGGCTATCGGTATCTGATCTCTAGTAGATTAAAAATTTCCTCTTAAGCATCTTGAGAAGAATGGGAATGCATCGGTAACCATATAATAGTAGATTCCATCTGGAAATTCAGGTGTAACCCCAGTTCTTCCATTGCACCGATCTAGATCCCCTAGCCCTTCAATATATTCAAAATCCTGCGTGAATGCTCCCATTGGGATCGGTGTGTTTGGATTGGAGTTCCCTTGTCCAGGTCCACCTCCTAATTGCGTGATAGTCGTTGGACGACCAGCGTCTGCAGTTGATTTTAATTTCCAGCTGGGAGTAATGACCTTGATACCACTGTTTGCATCATTCGCATCCGTATATGCGTAGCGCGCATAGACAGGAAACCCATCTGATGCCCAACCCACAAGGGTCATCGTTTTATCCTGACCTAATAGATCCATTAAAAGTTCTGGCATACCGTGGTAATGATATGCACCCGAAGGCTGCACGTGTGCATGATTCATATCATCGCCAAAATTGAATGTATTGTGCCCTAATGCTTCAATGCTCCATCGACCTTGACCCATTGCTAAAGAGCACTTACCTGAATCATCGCATCTTCCAGCGGTCGCAGGATCGAATTTTACGCTGTTGATCGCGTAGGCGATCGCGCCTCTTGGTCCACCTGCTGAAGTCCCTGATTCAGAAACTATATCTGGAAAAAGGGTGAATGTTGCATTGACATTTTGCTCGCTGATCGTATTTGGATTATGGGGATTAGGGAATGTTCCCACTTCATGGTTTGGGATACCATTACCAGACAGGATCCTATTTGCACCATCAGATCTCCAAGAGAATATGCTATATGCTTTTACCGATTCATCATCATTATATATTCTTTCATTGATATCAACCAAGATGTTTTCTGTAGTGTACGATCCTTCATTTACGGTTTCCTGGGATTTATCATCGCTTGATTCCTCACAACTCATATTGAAGAGTATAATGATCAGAAATAATGGGTATTGATAATATTTCATTGTCTAAATCTACTTATCATAATAAAAACAAAAAAGCCCTCGTCCTATAACGAAGGCTTTTAGTATCAAAGTTATCTAATGTTGGATCCTAATTTGTGCCCATGGTTTCTTCTTCTAGCTTGATCGCCCATAATCCATTATTCATATCTGAAAAATAAATCAGACCTTTATATGGCATGGTTCCCCAAACATTTGGTCGATTAGCAACAAATCCTTCTGGATCACTTGAATTAAAATAAGCGATCTCTCTTCCTTGGGCATAAATATCTCCCATTAACTCGCCTGATATATCCACTACTCTTAGGCCTCCTTGATAATAGGATGCCAACAAGGTATCTCCATGGACCCAATGATTATGTGACCCAGCCTCTGGAACCTGATACACTGCGGTTTCTTCTGGGTTGCTTGGATCTGTAAAATCAAGAAAGTGGAATCCTCCTGCCATGCCAAACTCATTCCCGTATTCATCACCAGTAATAATATAAAATTTATCTGATGATTGGCTTACAAATGGAAACGCTGCATGATTATGACCATTTGGATCTGATTTACTTCCAAGCTTTACTGGATTACCGGGACTACCCTTTCCAGCAAGCGCTAAAAAGGGATTATAATTTGACTTGTCCCTTGATTGTTCTTCTTGCGGTATTCCTCCAACGTCAACGATGTGGACTCCATCGCTCCAATTAGATGAGTAGGCTATGCCGTTTTCTACCCAGACATCATGAATGCTATGCCCTGGGGTGTCTAGCTCGTAGGAGCTAACTCTAAATGGATTTGCTGGATCGCTAATATTGATGATATCATACCTAG
>PBCB01000013.1 GCA_002717765.1 Fidelibacterota bacterium
TAATAATGCAGCTGGTGCAATTATTAGTGGTGCTTTGCAATATGGAATAGCAGGGGCTCTACTAGGAGCAGCAGCAACTAGAATACCAACTAGCACCTTAAGTGAAGTTCAATATCAGGGTATCGGTATGGATTCTGTTTCGCAAAAATATTTTGTCAAAACAAATAAAGGTGCATTTGAAACTGCAAATATTCGAAAGATTGAATACGTAGCCGATAGACAAAATAGGGCAGGGGAAGGATTTCTAATTTATGGTGGAATTTCTTTAGCTGCAGGAGGCTTACTTTTGTTAGCTGCAGGGCCTAACCCAAGCACCATGGATGGTAGCGCTGCTCCTGCGCTAGCAGGCTACTTATTAATTGCGGCATCGCCAATTGCTGGTATTCTTGGTGCTATTGAATATTCGAGCATACCATCAAAAAAAGGTTTTGATATTTATAAAGGCGCTTGGGAGCTTGATATGGATTCGATGCTCCCTAATAATAAATCAGTGGAACAAAATTAATTTTATCTTAGTTTAAAGATTGAAAGGATAATCATTATGAAAAATTATATCGCCATGCTCATCACGCTATTTGTAGTTAGCGGTTGTAGTAACGCGCCAAATGAAACAACATCTAAACTTACTCTTGGTCTTGTGCAATCAACCGTTACTAAAGGAGCCAACCAAACAGATATAACCAAAGTGTTGGGTGCTCCCAATATTATCTCAAAAGATAAGCAAGGCAATGAGACTTGGACATATGATAGGATCTCAAGAGAAGCACAATCTAGTAGCGGTTCTGGTGTAGGCTTTGGTGCTTTATTTGGTTGGGTATTCGCGGGTGGAAGAAGTTCAGCCTCATCAAGTACATCTAATAAGTCGCTTACGGTTATTATTACATTCGATGACAATAAAAGTGTAATAGATTATGCCTATCAAAGTCTGGAATTCTAAATGCTCATAGGCTTCATTCGCCCCAAATCAATTTATGGGCGGTCATTATATAATCTGCTCATAGGGTACCTAGTCATAGGTTTAATCGGTTGTAGTACGCCACCACGAGTTGAAAAACCTCCAACATCTGTAGCGCGAGCGATGGAAACCAGATCTTTTTCTGGTAATCTAAAAACTGTTTTAAAGGCTTCTATTAATTCCCTCCAAGATATGGATTACACAATCGAAGTTCTAAACTCGGACGTTGGTTTAATCACCGCAAGTAGAACTACAGAAAATAAAAAGGCGAAACTTGCCAGTGAGCAATCCAATGAAGGGATGACAGATTCAGAGAAGGCATGCCTAACGATTGGCGCTATCGCGGTCATTGCAGTAATTGCTGCCGCAATTTTTGATGGTGATGATGGTGGCGGTGGAAATAACATCTATACTGGAGGTGGTAATGATGATGAGCCCGATGGACCTATGATCTACCGTTATAAAGTTACCATAAATCTAACCGAGCTAAATGATACTGAAACGAATGTGCGCGTAAGTGCTAGCGGTGAAGTAGAGCAGGATGGAAAAATACTCTCAACTGGCGGCGTTCACGAACCAGAATTTTTCCAAAAATTCTTTGCGGGAATGAATCAAGGTCAATTCCTGGATCAAAACCAACCTGTAAATCAATAGTATTTAGATCTATTCTAGCTCTGCTAAAACGTCTTGAGCATGGGTTTTGGTAGTGACTTTTGAAAAGGCTTTCTCAATCATACCATTCTCATCAATGATATACGTATAGCGGTATATACCTTCATATTCCCTGCCATACATTTTTTTGGTTCCCCATACCCCATAAGATTTTAGTACATCTTTGTTTTCATCAGATAAAATTGGAAAGTTAAAACTTTGTTTATCGCAAAAATTCTTCTGCCTTTGAACTGAATCTGCGCTCATGCCAATAATGGCAACATTTTTCTTTTCAAAATTTTGGAATTCATCACGGAATCCTTGACCTTCAGTAGTTCATCCAGGTGTGCTGGCTTTCGGAAAAAACCAAAGTACTACTTTTTTTCCAGAAAAGTTTTTTAATGAGACGTTCTCTCCATTCTGATCAGAAAGAGAAAAATCGGGTGCCTTGTCTCCTGCATTTAACATTGTTCCTCCAATATTATTCTAAATTTATTTTAGACCATCGCATTCGTTCATCGGAATTGCTAATCATATTATAAACAACTTCTAGGCCTTCTTTTTGCCCGTTCCAAGCCAGGATATCTCTAGCTTCATTGAAATTGACCCATTTATATTCGATATGCTCCTCAGATAATATTACATCTTTTGAATTGACTTCAATACCAAAAACTGGAACAAGGTTAATCCTGTCCCCTTTCACTTCATAAAATTTACTGATATGGTCTGCGACAAACATACGATATGGATCCAAACCAGTCTCTTCTTTTAATTCTCGAATTGCAGTCTGCCAGGCCGTTTCTCCTTTTTCAATTTTTCCTGCAACGCCTTGCCAAAGATGTTCATATATCTTATTGTGATTTCTTTTTAAAATCAGAAAGCTAGGATCATTATCTAAAAGATTGAATACATAACAGTCTACGACTCTGGTTATAATCTTTGTCATTTATTTCCTTTATATAATTCTAAATGTCTTAGGCTATCGCAGAAGAACAAACTTCTGAGTTGTTTCTTTGGATCCTATTTTCATCCGAAAAAAATAAATACCTGTAGGTGCCAGTTCTCCATTAATACTTCTACCATTCCAAATAAACCTATCTTTTGTTAAGTGTCCATTAAATAAATTTGCAACTGGACTGCCATTAATATTAACGATATCAATTTTAACTTTTTCTTGATTCGCCATGGATGGACTCAATTTAAAATTCACAAGTGACTTAGAAGGATTTGGGTAGATTATCAAATCACTAGATTCAGGATCAACTATTGAAGAATCAGAAATTTCAAAATCGGTATTTTTCAATGGCATAATCTTGTATTCATCAAAATTATAATGAACAATTCCATCAATTCTTTTAAATACTATACCCAGTTGAGGATTGGGCCAAGCGCCCTCAAACATATATTGATCAATGATTACTTCATTATTTAATGAGTCAGATACAAAAAACTGGTTCTTATCATTTAATGCTCCTGTAACCCTTACATTATTAATTGTCACAAGCATTCCTTCATATATTTCACCTTCTAGGCTACAGCCATTTGACAATGAACTTGGTTTTATTGTTACAGGGGCAATTTGATTATTTGATGATAAAATAATTGTATTGGATACATTTGCTAATTCGGTTAATCCATAATATTCTTTTATATCCGCTGTTAATTGTACTTGACTCCCTACAGGTGGTGGCTTGTAGCCAACATTGATATATACAAAAACACCAGCCCATTCAGTTTTCAATGGATCTTGAATAAAAAAGTTGGGATACTGCTCATCTGGCCTGACGCCGGTCACAATACCTGTTACCTCAAGGTTTTGACCAACATATTGAGAAGGATAACAATCATCACCTATACCTTTTTCAGATGAAATCTGTATATCGTAGGGAGTAAAGCCGGCGGTGATTGGAATAGTAATATTCACTAGGTCGGAGCCAGTTTCCCCTTCATTATCAGTTACGGTAAGTTTAAATGACATCTTGGTTGTTATGCTCACTTCGGGCACAACAAAACTTGCTGTTACGTTATTTGAATTGGTAATGGTAATTGGTGGGCCGGATACCTGCGTCCAATCGTAAGAAACAATGGAGCCATTCGGGTCATAACTTTTTGTTCCATCTAAAGAAATGGTCTCACCAATGATAGCGCTTTGATCCTTACCCGCATGCGCGATAGGGCTGGTTGATGTTTTTGACGTATATATAATTTTTGCCACGACAGGGTAATGATCAGATGCAAAATGAATTGCCTCAGCAATATCATTTGGTACTTGCGTGTTGGATCCATCTATTATTGAACGATTATAATGATTTCCATCATTACCGATAACTGTATATGAACCATCTAGAAACTTTAAATTTGGATCTGTCATCGTAAAGTGATCGGAAAATAAAATAAAATCAAATCGATCATCTAAGCCTCCTGTCGATCCGCCATCGCCAATCTGATCTGACCGAGTTGACTGAGTGAACTTTAATACATTAGAATTATCATCCCTAACCCATTTCCCAATGGGGTCTTCCAGATCAATAGACATGCTATCGGCTAAAAGCTTATAGGCTCGCTCATTAGGGCTATAAAGATTCAGATCACCTGATAGGATATAATGAAAATCTTTATCTTGCTGATTAATATAGGACTGTAATTGTTTGGCTTCTTCCCATCGTTGATCTTCATTGTCAGAACCCGTACTTGCTTTTAGATGCGCTGAAAATATGGTGAATGATGAAACCTGAGGTGCGGCATTTTTTATTGAGAAACTAAATCCGCTAATATCTCTTAGTATTGTAGGAATGGATTTATTTCCAATCAATTCAACTTTTGATTTTCGAAAAATAATTCCATTTTCCATATCTCTGGAGTTTGATAGTGGTCCCGATAAAAAATCTTGAGAGTTTTTATTAAATACTTCATTTAATAAAAGATCTATTCCTCCCTGGTCTTCAATCTCTTGCAACGCTACTATATCTGGATTGATATAGTCGATTACTTTTTTAAAGTGCTGTGCTCGCACGCCATCATTTGCGCCAAATCGAAGTGCATTATAAGTGACAATTGTAAGAGTATCTTGGCTGAAAGAAAGACTAATCAATACAACAAATATTGAAAGTCTTGAAATTTGATTAATGATCAATCTACAACCTGGGAAACAAATTTAAACTCAAATCCTTTCTCGATAAGAATAGGTATCTCTCGCTCTAAAACTTTAAGGGTGTTTGCCTTAACATGTCCGATACCTATAGCGATGCCTTTTTTTCTAGATACATTTACAAGTTTTGAAAACTGTTCAGTTATATTATCAATGCTTAAATCGTTATCTAAAAAAATATGTCTTCTAGCTGTGGGCACACCCACAGAGCGCATCGTTTTCTCTCCAACCGTTTTGGATGATGTTCTGCTATCTAGAAAATATTTATTATTCTTTTTTAAAACAGAGGCAACAACACCCATCACTTTGCCATCAGTAGTGGCTTTTGATCCTTGATGATTATTAATGCCAATAGCTTCTGGTATTTCTTTCAATGCTTCATTCAGTCTCCATTCAATTTCTTCGCTAGTCATACCTACTTTCAATTTAAATTCATCCTCGCCTGAAGCTGCTACAGATGATTCCATTGGCATATGAATAATAATCTCCTTTCCAGCCTTATTTGCTTTTTTCGCAAATGAAGAACTTTGACTGTGTCCTGGTAGGACCGCACATGTAATAGGTACTTTTAAGGCTAAAAAACCATCGGAAATAGAGTCATTGCGATATCCAAAATCATCAATTACTAACACAATAATATCAGGAATATCTTTGACTTCTTTGATGCTGGGCTGCGTGAAAACGGGTTCTTCAATTTTTTCTATATCTTCAATAGGTGCACGAGTTGCCATGTCTAATTTTCTAAGCGCAGAATAATTACTCATTAATAGAATTACAATAGCAACGGATAAGACTCCGATAATCTTTTTATATTTTCCTAGATTCTCATTCATGGCAGCCTAAATGATATATCTATAATCTGAGGGACACCAATATCTTGATTTCCATATTGAAAACCGTATGAAAATGTATAGATTCCAAAATTTATTCCCATCCCAGCTAAAATAGATTTTGTATCATCATTTATCATAGCGGTCGCTCCAGCAAAGAGATTATCCTTTTTAATTGTAGACCCTAGATAAAATAGTGGATGTTCAATCAATTCGTTTTTTTCAATAGATAGAAATATTTGACGGTTATTTGCGCGATAACTAGCATGAGCAATGAAGCGCTTTGGTAGTATAGGCCGCTCATATTTGAAATGATTCATTTTCCCTAAATTAAGGGCGGAGCCTGATAGAGTAATTGCCTTATTCATTTGCCATGATAAACCAAGGTCAACTGCATACCCTGAACTATTGTCTTGATAAATCTGCATAGAAATCATTTGCAAAGCTAGTCCGTATCTAAAATCTCCTTTTGTAACACTAGTGGTCGCTTTGGTAGATATACCATATGCGCCATAATAACCTATGGGCTTTGAAGTTGGGGTATTTGATCGTAGTTCAATATCATTGATACCTACATATCTGAATTTTAGCCCACTACTAACTGATCTAATTTGACCCTGCCAGTTAAAGGATAGATTCTCCGAATCGCCAAACCACTTACCATAGGCAAAAGATAATTCTGGAGACTTACCAACAGCTTGTAATAACGAGGGGTTTCTCCATGGTGTTTCAATAAAAATTAAATCATAAGCTGAAGATGGTATAGAAATAAATTGCAGACCAGTGCTCATGCCTTTTGCAATTAATAGTGGTAGAAGAATTGATCTAAAATGAAAAGGCATACGTAAATACATGTGAAATTCCAGCGGCACCTTCTAGAGTAAAGGCATAATCTAATCGACTATCCATATCCTCAAATAGTGACCAGTCAAGTCCAAGACCAACCCCCACTCTACCATTTCCAAATCCGCCTCTTAAATAATAGTGATCCAAATATTTATATTCGGCTCCAACACGTGCGGTATACCCTATTAATTCTCCACCATTCATGACAACTCCAGCATCGGCTGTAATATATACATTACTATAATCAAAGGTTGATCCAACGCGATATAAAGTGGGGAATTGTTCAATATATACTTTTCCTCGCTCAAATATCTTATCAGTTTTCCATTGATATCTTGAATTCAAATCTTGAATCATTAAGGCTAGATTCGCACCTGATTTTGTTTTAACAAAAATACCAAAATCCATTCCAACTCCCTTACCAGTCAAATCCATTGAATTAACAGGTAGCTGATGCCTTAAGACCTTAACATTCAACCCTAAGGATAGCCAAGGAAGCATGGTTTGCGCAAAAGAGACCATATATGCATTTTCTGAGGTTGATAAATTTTTAGTATGCTGTCCAGCTGTATTTCTTCCATCTATATTATCAACGCCTGCTCCAATCCATGCAATCCCAACAGCTGCTGATGGAGGAAGTGCCATAGAAATATTTGCCGTCATTAGTTGGCGATCAAGCATTAAAAAATGATTACTAAAACCTGCTTGTGAGTTTTTTAAATGTACAATCGATGCTGGGTTATAATAAGCCGCAAATCCTTTGTCAATTTCAGCTGTAAATGCGCTACCCATTGCAACCGCCCTTGCCGATGTTCCCATTCGTAGAAATCCACCTGCAAATGATCCTCTTTTCTGGGCTACAGAAGATGAAATAAGAATAGCAAATATAGTTGTGGTAATAATTCTTCGCATCATTTCACCACAATCAGTTTTATCCATTCAACTTTTTCATCAAATTCCAAACGTATAAAATAAACCCCGTTATCAACTATTCGACCGCTTGCATCTTTTCCATTCCATTTAAAGGAGCCTGTGCTCGTTCTTCTGCGATCAAACTCTTTATGCGCTACTTTTTCCATCGCAAAATTGAAAACATCCATTTTCACTACAAATGATACTTTCACATTTATATTGATATGAACATATCCATCTCCTTGAAGCTGATTGTGTTCATAAGGAGAAAATGGGTTAGGATAGGCATATGCTTTTTTTGGATCATAGCTAGTTCGATATATTTGCCAGTTACTTCCTTGGGCATTCATTGCACGAGCTAGGCCATCCCAAGAGCTAATCCAAATTGTAACATCAGAAGAATAAAAAGGACGTTTATCGTATGATACAGCTACAACTTCATTGCTTAAAACCTCATCAATCTTATATGTTCCTGTAGAGCCAATTTCAAGTGCTTGTTTTGCAGGTTTATATTTTGCCCATGCCTTGGCTATATCTGCTGGGTCATCAATGATCGTTTTCCATAAGCCAGACTTTGTAGCAACTAATACTATTGAGTCTGATGCTGTAATATTATATGCTCTTTCACCAATTAGCGTAGAATTCCAAGTATCGCCACCATCAATGGAGTAGCTCACGCCATTTACTTCACCTTGTTCAGCTAAAACAGTGGCCGCCCAAATGATATTATAACCTTTATACCTTTGAATAGCCAAATCAACAACAAATCCGCCAGAAAGGCCATCTGCATTTGGAGTATAGTGAGTCCAATTAATGCATCCATTGGCCCCTATTAATCCTCGATTGATTCCATTAGCTGTACCAACCCACACTGTGTCAGAATAGCTAATTACTGAAAATGCTTTATGATTATGATTTCCGCCATCGATTGGGTCTCTTGGATTTAGATAAAAATCTTTGAGAATGCTGCCGCTAGATGTGGTGATGTAACTTGATTCATCGCACGTATTTAGAGTTTGGTCATTGTCTTGAGGTAGGGGAATTCGTTGCCATATTTTGGTTGAAGTATTATAGCGCCTTAGGCCTCCAGCCCAACTCGTTATATAAATATTGTTCCCATTAATAGAGGCATCATATGTCACGTTTGCTTCTTTAACCGTTATTGGAAGACCTCTAAAAAAACGTTTTGCAAATGGGGAAAGTGAATCAGCCTCGGTATCAACTAACTGGTTGAAGTATGTCCAGCTTATAGTATTTCCTGTAGAATTTGATGAATAAATCAATCCATTTCCGATTGTAATATTTTCACCACTTTTAGCAAAAGCTGCAAATAAAGAATTACCATTAACGGCAAGTGCAGAAACTGCTCCGTCAGGTGTAGAGGCTGATGCTTGGCCTTCTTGAATATCCTTATTTGAAGTCAAAGTATAGATTGATGAGGTATCTCTTAATACTGCTAAACCAGTTCCAGTGCCAAGCCAGAGCAATGTATCAGATTGCGGTTCAATATCTCCAATGATATTTGTTTTTAAACCACGGTGTGCGCTACTATCAAAATTGATAGATTTCATTTTGTAGTATTGGGGGAGCATATTTTGCCCAAGCAATAAAGAGGAAATCGCTAATATGGTAACAAATTTCTTCATTTAACAACTATCGTTCTTTTAGCAGTGTCGCTATATGCATTCGAAAGGTCTTGCGCTTCAAAAATCCAATGATATGTTCCTTGTAGGGCTGTTTCAGAAATAGAGATTGTCCGAGAAAATGTTCCATCTCCTTTTTGCAAATCACCCGAACCATTAGAGCCGCCGCCATCATCGAGCAGAAGAATGGGGTTTCCATTATTCATCATTGAGTCTAGGCCAACATGATAGGATCTAAAAAATACCCTTTTTATATCATCCAACCCATTTGCATCTGAAGCAGATGCGGTAACAGAAAATTTTACAGTATTCATAATGTTGGGGTCCGCATTAGAAGATGGCCTATCAACACTTTTCGGCAAAACAACAGCTCCTATCTTTGGATGAATATTCCCTAAAATGAATGGATTTAAATCGGATTCAATAAATCTATTATTATATATTCCTAATACAGATAAAAATACTGAATCTTTAGCGCCGCTTGGAATAATATTTGAAATTATTGAGTTTGAATTTGGAATCCTTCGAGAAAAAATATTGTCATTTGAAAGTATATCACCCTTTGTTCCATCATCAAATAATTTTAAAGTGTCACTTGTATTTTGCTGATCAACTCCTTTCCATAATACCTCAACTGAATCAAGTGAAGTATTCATATAAGTATTATTTACCATCGCCGAAACAAATAGCTTATTCGAACCTTGAAGATAGTCAAAATTGACATCTGTAATTGGAAAGGGTTCTTTGCTTGATTGCGGTTCTTCGCAACCAATAAATAGCAAACACAGGCTAATAATTGAACTTAATGGATATATCTTAATTGTCATTTTTATTATAAATATGATTTACTAATAAGGTTCCTACTTGATATAATCCTTCAGGGGAGCAATTCTGTACAATATCATTATGCGTATGATGAAAATTGACAGTTTCATTTGGATAGTCGAAATCAATGATATCAATAGCTGGTATTCCTGCAATCTCATAGAGTGGGACATGGTCATCAAAAATAGAATCCTTTGCCTGCTTCTTAAATGCGTTCAGGCCCAGTTTTTCTGCTAATTCCCATAATTCTAAAACTAGCGATGCATTTTGCTGGTATGAAATTCGTTCAATATAGAATTGAGGCTGTCTATCAGCAATCATATCAATGTTGATCGCATATTCAGGATATTGTATTGGTAGATTACGTGCAAAATACTGCGAACCTTTACAATACGTCCATGAATCTCCAGGTACGCCATAATCCTCTGCATCAAATAACACCAAACTGATACCAATAGGTGGAGGATTGTCTTTCAAGATATGTGCTAATTCTAAAATCACAGCAATGCCACTAGCGCCATCATTCGCACCTAAGATTGGTGTATTTTTTCTCATGATACTACCAGTATCAGCCCAGGGCCTAGTATCCCAATGAGCAGAAATCATAATTTGTTTTGAAGATGCTGAGTTAAATTGAGCTATCACATTATTCATTGACACTTTTATTCCCGTTCGCGGCATTTCATCTTCAAATGACTGGGTAAAGACTGTATCTGCAAGGCTTTTGAGCGTTTTTAAGTAATAATTAAGGGCATTTTTATGTCCTTCAGATCCTGGATTGCGTGGCCCAAAATTGCATTGCTCAACTAAATACTGAAAAGCATTTTCTCCACTAAAGAGCGGGGTCTTTGGTTGACAGCTGGCCAAAGCTATCATTAACAAAAATGAGCTATAATTAAATTTTTTCATTATCCTCTGATAGCCAAATTAACATCAAATCCAAAATCCCTATCTACTTTTTTACCTGTGTGCTTAGAATCATTCTCACGATATTCCCATACCATACTACCGCTTACTGATTTTGAAAAAGAATAAGTTAAGCGAAGGCCTGATTTCCAACTTGATGTAAAAGTAGTTTCAGCAAATTTTGTCGCTTCTTGAGCTTTCTGTAATGTTCTATTTTTATTCATATCAAAATTAAATGTGAAATTAATCTGATTATTTACCTTATAATTATCAAAAAATGGTACCGGAATACTAAAACCTCCTTTATGTGCATAATTTGCAGATAAAAGGTATGACTGGTCATTAAAAATCTTTTGTCCGCCATTTGCAGTGATTTCTTTTGATAATGTTCGATTATGTCTCATATTTATCGAAACACCTTTCTTTAATGCAACAGTTGCCCCTATCAATGGTGTAAAGTTCATATTCACTCGAGAAGTTCTCTGATTATCTCTATAATTTGAAATAAAATCATCTATTGCAAAAAAGGAGATTGGTGGTCCGGCAAATTGGTCAAACTGCCATGATCTGCTTTCTTTTCCAGTGGTAGCATGATCAAAACTAAGCGAATTTACATATTTACTTATAAATTTATTTCTCTCTAATCCGGTAAGTCTAACCGACCAGCCAACAAAAGGAAACCCATTTTCTAAAAACGATCCGTAAGAAAGATAATCTCTGGAAACCGATCTTTGCTCTAAACCAGATCCCCTTAAATTACTTGACACATTTTGTGCATAATTAAATGAGATATTTATCATGCGAGTTAAACTTAATCCCGAACGTATAGAAAAATCTCTTTTTCGGTCAAAGTTGCCAGTATTAGAACCTACTTGGCTTGAATGATTCAATCCATGATCTCTTTCCATTCCCAGTCTATATGTAAAAGGGGCTTCCCCAATAACACCTAAGCCAGTTTTATTAAAATTCTCATTATAGGAAATATTTACTGGACTAAACTTTTTTGTAATATTATACATTGATTTTAAAACTTTATTATCCTTCTTTTCTTTCTCTGTAGATGACTTATCATCATTCTGCTGCGATGAAACATCAAAGCCGCTATCTTCTTCTGAGATAGGCTTTCCTGGTGTTCGTCTGCGAGATCTGGAGGAAGTATTTCGCGTCGGCTTTCGTACTGCACTCCCTCTCGAATTAGAAGGTTTGTAAAAAAGCTCAACTAATCTAGTTGGCGATAAAGTGACACCAGAAGACAGCCTTAATTGGCTAGAGATATTTGAACCTTCAATATTTTTATCACGAGATTTATTCCAGCGATAGTTTGAAGAATAGCTGAAAGAAGGTTTTAGCCAATCAAAAAGTGTGGGAGAAAAAGATGAATTAAAATTTTCAGTGATATCAGAAATAAATCCAACATCACCTTTCATAAGCGAATTAATTTGATAACCTCTTGAATCGGTCATATTGCTATTAATTGATCGATTATATTTTGTTGAAATAATTTCGGTCAACTTGTAATCCATACTGTAAGACTGGCTCAGGCCAAAATTATAATCATCGGGAGATTTTTCACCTTTTCTAGGTGTTCTTTGGGAAAGCTGTTCATTATAATTTACCGAAGCATTCACTGCTGTTGGCGTATAGTATAGATGTGTTTTCCCAAGTTTTTCTCCAATCCATGGAACTGATGACATCCATTTAAGGGGCATGACATAATTATTCCTTCCAAATGGAAGGGCGTAGCTCAACCCACCTGAATAGGTTTCATTTAATATTTCCTTTTGTATCTCATTTGAAGCAGATCGCCTATTTAGGCTAAATCTAGTTTTTAAACGATCTAACGTATATTTTATAATCTTGTTATCAGATTTTGAAGTTTTAGAAGCCGATACCGTCATGCTCATAGAATTATTGATATTCAAAATGGAGTCAGGTGGAGAAGATTGATCTACTAATACATCTTGGCCAGGAAAGAATTTTGGCTTATTAACTGCATTAGCAAAGCTTGTAGATACGGGTATTTTTATGCCCCACTCGGATGGAAGAAGTCTATCAAGGTTAAAACCGGCATTAATATTTAGACTTTCATTTGACTGATTTGATCCNAGTCTTTTTTGGAGCATATGAAAATCAGCATCTTGGCGCCTATAGGCAACTGATGTGTTTATCAAATCAGCAAGNTTGAANCTGCTTTGCAATCGCATGGATACACCCTTATCTCTCTTTACTCCACTTAACCTTAATTCATCCAACCAAACCTCACCTGAAATTGGCATATTTGATAAATTTTTAACCCCNACAACAAAAAATTGGATTCGATTTAAAGAAGGTTGTCCTTTCACTTTAATTGACTTTCCAGTTTCAACCCCTAGCTCATCTGTAAATAGATACTCTTTAATATTTGTGGAATCTTTAAAGATATCTGTAGCTAGATATTTTTTCACTGAAGTTGAGTCTTGCAATTTTAAGCTAGTAAGCCATTTTAAATCTATATTGATTGAATTGCGATTTATTGATTCATCCCACCCATCATAAACCGGTTGAGAAATCTCATAGTAGTTGTCTCCGAAACCAAAACGCATAAACATTTGTACATCTGTTTTTTCATTTGTTATCCATGGGCTAGATCCATAGATATACATTTTCATTCTATCGTAGGAAAGGTAGCTTTGAGCCCTTTCTCCGCTTAAAGACATAAGGGTTTTCATTGCCGCTCCACTCATATTGCTGGGTAATTCATTAAACTTCATCACTAAAGACTGTTCTTTTGATCTAATTTGATTAATCCTATCAAATTCACCCTGAACACCAGCTGGAGGCTTGTAATTGGCATTATCATCTGTATTAACTACTGATATGGCAAAGATTGAATCAGCATTTTCCTTACTATATACTTCGCTTGTATCAGATGCAATCCCTAGTTCTTGCCATTCATTTCCAACTAATTCAATTTTAGCAACATAAATAGTGGTTGGCTTTGTAGTATTGCTTAATCTTAATCGTAGATGATGAATATTATCCCAAGATTTATTATTTAATGGGTTTGTAGTTTCAAAATCAATTAAAGGTATTCTATANAACTTCCAACCTGTAGGTACTCCATCTTTTTTTGTTTCTCCAGCTAAATAGGTAGTATCAGAAAGGGCAAATGATTTTGTAAAATAATCATTGGTGCGATCAAGAAATCCGGTTCTATCAAGATCTTCTGTGTCAGGATATCTACCAGCATCGAGNGCATTTTCTTCGGTACCATTAATTTTAGTATAATCATTACTTCCTTCTGTATACTCCCAATCATCATCGTTTGGATCATTNGAATCAACATCATTATTNGCATTAATCATTGTTGCCTCGCCTACAGCAAGATAATCCTTATATGAAGGACCTAAAGGATCAAGGCAGGCTCCCCANCCATTTTCAAACTCATCAGTACAGCCATCTAGNCCTACATCTTCTTCATCATCCAAAATCCCATCACCAATTAAACCGCCCACAGGNATATCTTCAGTATTCAATTTTCCATTTCCATCTCTATCTTCACTAATTTGTCCAAGGTCGATTGAAACGGTAGCGCCTTCTCCTTGGAGCCAAATTTCAAAAAACTTTGTTTGGGTTTGGTCATAGTCTCCAGAATGAAAAGGGGTAATTATACCGCTCCATAGTGAATCATTTGGNGTATTTTCTTGATGATCGCGTTTATTATATCTTAATACTAAAATATCGGTTGTTTCGTTTTGTGCCTGTATTGATGTTGATAAGTTTGGCCAGATATCTTTTGTTCGAATTTGTGCAAAGGGATTAAACCATCTCAATTTTGCCCTTTTCAATTGATCAAACGGTACTCCTGTTGAAAGATCNACTGGGGCAGATGCTTCTCTCCAAAAACGACGAAGTATTGGAATAGATGTTGTTCTTTTAGAGCCTTCAAAATCATCAATAAAAGCAACACCATTTGGATCCCCAGTCGCCTTATTATTGATAGGATTAGGGTTAGGTAATATTTGAGCAAATTCACCCTCAAATGAAATTCCTGATTGCTTATCCGTTTCAATAATTGGCATTTTATCTAATGTGCGAGTAATAGCTGGTAAGTCCTTTTTAAATCTTCCATTCAATCCAAACATAAAATTTCTCATTGGTTCATAGCCAACCTCAACCTTTTCATTCATTATAGATTGATTATAATAAAGTGCGGTGCCNCCAATAAATGAATTTTCTCCAAAATCCATTTGGGATCTAATCCCCAGAATAGTTTTTTTATCAAAATTAACATATTGATGTCGATCGTATGTCACATTAAGCTGTGCATTGGGGTCAATGCTATCTGATAAAATGATTGTTCCGCTAAAGTAATCGACCTGATAATCTATACCTCTCTTTAAGGGAACTCCTCCTCTAGTAACCTGCTCACTNCCCTCTACAATCATAAACCCTAGATTAATCGTTGAGCTTTGATTGGAATAATCGACCTCAATTGTAAATCTGCTATCATTGCTGATTTGTGTGCGCTGAGTTGAAAAATACATCTTTCCCTCACCTAAAGATCCCTTTAGCCCATTGGCTTGGTTGCCATCAAGAACAGTATCTGCTGCAAAAGGATGAAATGCTGGTAAAAATAATTCTCCATCCATTAGATTAATTATATTGGGATTAGTCAAATCAATTTTTTGATCAGCTGTTCGTATACCGCTCTCATTTAAACTGTCTAAACCAAATAGAGTAATATACGGGTTACCTTGGATNTCAAGNTGACTTGGAACAGTTAAGCGATCATTNATNATCCTTAGNTCAAAACCTTCTTTGTTGATATTATTTGTTCCAAGGTAATAAACATTCTTAAACATCAAAGGCCAGACAGGGTGACTGGGGTTAAGATTCCTGGGCTTTAACATTTTTAATTTTAATANATCATTGGTTGAAGTGATTCCCTCTCCAATAATGGAAAGCGTATCCCCTGTTACGCGATCTGCAATAACATAAGTACATCCGATCACCTCATCTGTCGCCTTTTGTCGCAAACGTATAAAACCTAAATCTTCACTTAAAGTATAATCTTGACCTTGCTCTAATCGTTTAAAATTTCCCGTCTGATCATTGCTTTCTTCTGGGTTTTCAAGATCTGCAAAGGCAGTTCCTGGGTTTGTTTCTGAATTAGTTGATTGATCTAGCTGGTATAGCTCAAAATTGCGAATGACTATATTACCGATTTGATGCAAGCCTTCTTTAAGAGGATAAAATGGGGGAATTTGAACTGGCGCTCCACTTAGAGATGNGGTGGTACCATTCCGAAACCATTCATGAATAAAGAAGTACTGGTTTTTTATATAGCTGTAATCTTTGATCTGTTGGGTTTGGGATTCGCTTGTTCCTTTATATTGTTCTGATTTTTTTTCTGTATTGACAACTGACGCTATAGCTGTAATATCCATCGGGCCGAATTTTGACGTTGTTTTTACTCCAAATAGGCCCTGATGACTGGCAGAACCCATAAGGGATTGTGACCCAGGAAGCGCTAAGGAAACATTTCCTGCATCAACGGATTGTATGATATCATCTTCTTTTCCTTTATAGTTAATGCGAATATTATTTTCCCAATTGAAATCTCTCTCGGAGTCATGATCAACATTAACGGAAATTCTTTCACCCACTTTCCCTTCAACGCTAATTCGTTGCATTTGATCAAATTTTAAATGCGTGTTTCTAGTTTCGCTTACTTTTGATCGTATGAGCTCTTGGTCTTGAAAAACAAGGTTGCCTTTTACTGTTACATTTCCTCTAGCAGATAATGACACTCTACCTAATTGACCAACATTCATACCAATAACCTCTATACCGCGACCTCTATTATCTAATAAAAATTGCGACTGAGAAGCTATAGCCTTAGATGTNTCATTAATGGCTTTTATTAATGCTGTTTTTCTATTCACTTGTATTTTTTTATTTACATACCACTCTAAAGGCGCTATAAATGGAGTCGAATATGACCGACCTTGGACTTTGCCTGTAATTTCTATTGTAGACCAGTCTCTTGATATTTTAGTGTTATAAATAACAATAAATGGCAATTTAATTAGATTCCGGTTTTGATATTGCGTGGAATCTTGCGGGGCGCTTAGTATAAATACTTGCTGCTTGAATGGGCGGATCACATATCTAGAGGTTGAATACCAATGTTCTGGTAAATCAAAGACAGACCTCTCCTGTTGACCATTGATCATAAAAGCGATGGTCATCCATAAGAATATGCTGCTATTTAGGACCTTTCTAATCAAAAGATCCACCTCCTATAATTAATTGTTAACAATGCCTTTTGGCAAGTTTTTCTCGCTTAGTGCGAATTCAATCCGTTAACGTTAAGACTATAGTCAGCTCCTTATATTTCAATACTTTTATGATTTATTTGTTTTTCGAGTAATTTGGAGAAGTTACGTAAAGCTTTACCACGATGTGAAATACTATTCTTTTCGCCTTTTTTTAGCTCTGCAAAGGTTTTTTTTAATCCGGGATAGTAAAAAATAGGATCATAACCAAACCCATTTGCGCCAATTTTTTTATCAAGAATGCGCCCATCTACTGATCCTTCGCAGTGAATCTTTTCATCTTTAGTCACGTAAGCTATTACCGTACGAAATTTTGCGTTTCTTTTATTGGTATCAACACCTTTTAATTTAGCAATTACCTTGCTGCAGTTTTCTTCAAATGTTGCATTTTCTCCAGCATAACGNGCAGAATACACTCCGGGCTCTCCATTTAATGCATCAATTTCAAGCCCNGTATCATCAGCTAGTGCAGGAATTCCAGTTTCCTCAAAGACCGTTTCTGCTTTAATAAAAGCATTTTCTAATAATGTTGTACCGGTTTCTGGAATATCTCCAATATTAGGGAACTCATTAAGAGTAACTATCTCAATAGGTAAATGAGATAATGCATACTGCATCTCTANGGTTTTTCCCTNATTATGAGTTGCCAAAATTAATTTCAATCTATACCTCGAAAATTGAGGGAGAAACTAATTTATTTTACACAAACACTCAACAAATTATATATTTTTTAAAATTATGAATTATGAGGCTGAGGATCCACAATCGCCAGGNACCCATCTTGTAATACCAGACTTCAGTGCACTGCATGCATTATTGTATGTTTGTAAGTTGCATCCGCAAACTGGATCATAATCTGTGGGNCATANCGTNAGAGGATTAACTAAGCTGCTGTCAAAACAGTCCTGATCAAAATTGTTATCTGGCTTAAGGCTTTTATTTTCGCAAGTTGCTAAAAATAAGAGTAGTGTGAAATAAGAAAATAATCTAATCATTTTGCGATTTATGAATCGTGGCAAGCTGAACATATTTTTTTGCCCATTTTACATTCTTATCATATGTATCCTCAGGCAATGTTTTAATAACTTTTCCAGGTAGCCCAACTACAAGTCCTAGGTCAGGAACATGCATATTTTCTGTTACGATTGCACCTGCACCCACTACCGCCCCTTTGCCTATTATTGCTCCATTCATAATTATAGAACCCATGCCAATTAAAGCTCCATCGCCTATAGTGCACCCATGAATAATTGCATTGTGACCAATCGTAACATCATTTCCAATGATAACACCTTGGTCATTTTCTAAATGCAAAACACTATTATCTTGAATATTTGAACGCTTACCTACGATAATTTGATTAATATCAGCCCTAACTACCGTATTGTACCAAACTGAGCTTTCAGATTTCATAATTACGTCACCAATAACCCTAGCTCCATCTGCAATAAAAGCTGACTCATTAATTTGAGGAGTTTTTATTGTTACGTTATCATTGAGTTCAAATTTTTCCATTATTGACTCCTAGTTTTTTATAGCAATAGCGCAAATAAAATGTCTGGCAAAGCCCTGCAAAAACAAAAACATTTACCGCCCAATAGATTCCTGGGAAAATAACAATATGCGTTCCTATCCACAACCCTATAATAGCCGCTCCGGCATATATCATGACCGCTTTACTAATGCCATTTGTTTGATTATTATTAACTAANAATCCCCCATACCAGGCTTGATACACTTGATACCCTGGCATTAATATTGCAAAAAGTAGAGTGGTTGATGAAAGACGTGTTAGTTCTTGAGATAGACCTGATACATACTGAAACCAAAATCTACCTAATGGAGTTACTGCTAATAAAANCAAAAAGGCTATTGTTGAAAAAGCCAAAATTCGAGTAAATCTGTATAGCTCTAACTTACCATTTGGTCGATCTAAAAGCGCAACTACAACCTCATTAAATGCAAAACCAAGTGATCTTGTAATAAAAACCAATCCATAAACAACAGGCCATGCTGCAAGNGAAGGTAATGCTTCTGGCATTCGACTCATTCCTGCTGAACCGGCAGGGTGAATCAGTAGCGAAGCTAATGGTGTAATTGCTAATGGCAAATAAAATTTGCTAAATCCAGAAAGAGTAATTTCAGCGGATTCATTTTTTTTGGAAAGTTTAGTGTTCAATATTCTTTGCACAGCAAACTGAGCATATAAAGCTTCTGCAGTTACCGCCAAAGCTACTGCTAAAGAACCAACAACTATACCTGATAAGTCTGTCAACCACCTTCCATAAGATAAGANTAGTGTTAAGGTTATGAGTCGAATCAAAGTACCTACGGCAACCATTTTTGATTTACCGTGTTTAATCATAACCCCTTGGTTTAATCTCCTCCATGCAATCATCAAAGTCCAAGGTGTCATAATTTGCAATCCTATCTTCCCAGGGCCTAGAAGGGATTTTGGTACATTCATTAATTGTTCTGCAACAAAAAAGAATAATGGTGTAAATGCGATGAGAATATGAATGAGAGATAATACTAATGACATAGTCATCATATACTTAAAGAGCTTTTTATAGGATGGCAAATCATTGGCTAATGCAGTACTTGCGGTAAGNAACATGATAATCGGACCTTCAACAACGAGCGAAATTGGGTATACCAATGATCCCCATGTNGCTAAAGTTATTTCAGGAGCTGTCATTCTAGCTACAAAGGCAGCAAGCATAGGGGATTCAATCCCCATTAATAACCAGCTACCGGCTAAAGGTAGCCATAGACGAAATACTTCATTGAGGGTAACGGCCTTGGAATGTTTCATAAATATACTAAATCGAATAGCTAAATTAGGGTAATCTAATTACTGGTCATAATCATTATCATTTGAATTAGAAAAATATCATCTTAAAATTATAGTCTACATTCTTAAAGGAGTAAAACCATATGATCGATCGAAGAAAATTTATTAAATCTATTTCAGCTTTGGGCATATCTCTGCCAGCGTTGCAATCTAATTTGCTGGCTAAAACGGTGAAGTCTACAAAAAATAATCCTGTTCTTCTTTGTAGTCGTGGTGAAAAATGGGGTAAAAAAGTNTTAANACCAGGTTGGGATGTATTAAGGAAAAATGGTTNACTTCTTGATGCAATTGAACTTTCTGCTAATGTAACTGAGCTAGACCCCGATGATACCTCTGTTGGATATGGTGGNTTAC
Source organism: Fidelibacterota bacterium (assembly GCA_002717765.1). Next base: position 20,245 of record PBCB01000013.1, read on the forward strand.
CTAANATGAATGGAGTGGTTCAATTGGATGCTTCAATCATGAATGGGTCTGATCATAACTGTGGTTCAGTTGCATGNATTGAAGGTGTAAAGACTCCTAGCTCTGTTGCTCGCCTTGTGATGGAAAGAACAGATCATATACACCTTGTGGGTAAAGGTGCTCAAGATTTTGCAATAATGCATGGTTTTAAAATAGAAAATTTGCTTACTGAAAAAACAAGAAAGATTTGGGTAAAATGGAGAGAAAATCTTTCTGATAAAGATGATTANTTTCCTCCAAAAGANGGCGATTACTCCAGCAAAAGAACAACAGGAACAATAAATGTTCTTGGTATGGATAGCAATGGAGACATTGCAGGTATCACTACTACTAGCGGGCTTGCCTGGAAAATACCAGGGAGAGTTGGCGATTCACCAATTATTGGAGCTGGACTTTACCTGGATAATGAAGTCGGCGCAGTTGGGGCAACTGGTCGAGGTGAGGAAATGATCCGTTCTTGCGGTTCATTTCTTGGTGTAGAGCTTATGCGAAATGGTAGAAGCCCACAAGAGGCTTGTGAAGAAGTTTGCAAAAGGATTGTTGATATTAATGGNGGTACATCAAAAGTTGATTTTAATGATAAAATAGTAGCGCTAGGTAAAAATGGGGAGGTCGGCTGTGCGTCAATCAGAGAAAAGAANGGTGATAACCCTGAAATTGCAACATGGTCTAAAAAAGGGTTTAAAGTAACAAAGGGCACTTATCTCATTGAAGAAAAATAGAGCAATTTAAAACGCTTATTTACCTAGTTCTTTTTTTATTGCTTCGCCTGTTCTTTCTATTGTTCTTTTTTGAATTATAGAATTTTCTTCGATTTCTTTTTCTCATATGGGTCTTTACTGATCNATGGCTTTCTTCATTAATATCTTTCGAGTTTTTATAATAGGATAAATACCTATTGAACTCAGTTGATACAAAATGTTTTATAAGCTNTTCTCTATCAAGCCAGTTAAGCTTATCATAGATATATGGTAAAAATTGTTCAATTTGCTCTTCGTTAACATCAACTTTTTCAATTTTATCAATGAGTGCATATAAGCGCTTTTTACAAATATCCAATCCGTTTGGTACTTTCTGCTTATTAAANGATATGCCAGACGTTTTTTCAATATCTTTTAATTTTCTGTGTTCGCGTCCATGGATAATTGCAATTGATATTCCTTTCTTNCCTGCTCTTCCGGTCCTGCCACTTCTATGAACATATATCTCATCGTCATCAGGTAAATTATAATTAATTACATGAGTTAAATCTTCAACATCCAATCCTCGGGCAGCTACATCTGTTGCTATTAAAATCTGCAATTGTCCTTTTCTAAAACGCCTCATAACTTCATCNCGTTCAGATTGAGATAAATCACCGTGTATTGTGTCAGCGTTATAATGATCATTGATCAATTTGTTAGCTACNTCTTTGGTTTCTCTTCGGGTACGACAAAAAACAATTCCATATATATCTGGGTTCATATCAGCAATTCGCTTTACTACTTCGTATCTATGCTTTGCTTGGACCATGTAATATACATGTTGAACATTTTCTGCTGCTTTATTTACGCGTGCAACAGATATCTCTAATGAGTTGTTCATGTATTTTTTCGTAACCCCAATAACTTTTGTGGTCATGGTTGCTGAAAAAAGTAACGTTTGTCTTTCGCTTGAGCTGGCTTTTAATATATACTCTAAATCATCTTTAAAACCCATTGTTAGCATTTCATCTGCTTCGTCTAGAACCAAACGTTTTGTTTTCCCGATAAATAGTTTTTTCCTTTTAATTAGATCTTTAGTTCTGCCTGGTGTTCCAACAATAATTTGAGGCTCTTTTTTCAACGACTTAAACTGTTTTTCAATTTTAACTCCCCCATATACAGCTAAGATATTTATCGTTTTCAAATATTTGGAGTAGCTTCTTAAGTCATTTGTAATTTGAATACATAGCTCTCGGGTTGGGCATAAAATNAGTGCTTGAACATTGGGATTTTCTGTATTAATCGTATCTAATAAAGGNAAACCGAAGGCAGCTGTCTTTCCTGTGCCGGTCTGCGCCGAAGCAATCAAATCCCGATTAGAAGACATTATATGCGGAATAACTTTTTCTTGAATAGGCGTAGGGTGGTTAAAGCCTAGTTCATTGATTGCTTTTATTATTTCTTTTTTTAAAGAAAAATTGAAAAAGGATTTTTTGTTTCCAGAAATTTCAGTAGTCATATTTAGAGCAAGTATTAATAATTATTAGATATCGAGCGAGGAGTATACTGTAGTTTGGTGAGATTACTTACTTAATTAATAAAGTAAGTAATNCGTCATATTCTGGACAAATTNTTTTCCAGTCGTATTGCTTGAACGATGCGCTAATTTCAATTTTCCGCGTTTCTNCTATATTTATGATGCTGTNCTTTACTTTGTCATATAATTCAGTATCATTATCATAAATATGGTTATTGTAATTTTGTTTCGGTAGCAGCTCCGGATAAGTCAATCTTCTGGGCAATATAGGATATACGCCACAATAGATGGCTTCTACAATACTACCGCCAAAGAAATCTTGATTACTGGTAACAGGCAGAATNTCAGCCTTCCATAGCCATTTTGCATATTCTGAAAAGTTTTCACAATAGCCAAAGTGTACTATATGTTNTTTTAATCTGTCTTTTGCTTCATCAAATATATTGGGTACTGTATGAAANCTTTCCCCAAGCACAGCAACATCGAATTTGATATCGTTTTCCTGTAATTGNTATAAACATTGAAAAAAAGGTTCTGGGTTCTTATCGTACTCCCAGCGATGATTCCATAGCACCAATGGATTTCCTTTTTCTTTAGTTTGATAGTGATCAAATTTAGATAAATCCATACCGAGATATAATACGCGACTCTTTTCTTTAATTTGTTCAATTACATCTAATTCATTATGATCAGGGAAATTTTTTAGCAACTGCAAACTGTCATTATGAAAAGACTTTAGATGNTAGTTAGAATTAAATAATACATGATCAGCTGCTAGGGCAGATGAAAGATTAATAAAACCATAATGATTGCGTTTTTCCATAACGTTTTTATCTGAGGCTGACCAAGGATATGAAAGTTGATTTTCATGAAAATATATAGCGTTAGGAATCTGAGCTGTTCGACTTTTAGTGAGGCTTAAAAATGTTGTCAGATCTAGCATATCCGTTGCAAGAATTAAATCAGGTGAAAAATCCATTTTCATAAACTGTTTTGCCAAAGAAATAGCACCGCCATGCATCCTCCATTTCCAGAATTTCCCAGGCAAAGAAATTATCTCAACATTGTGAGCACTAAAAGACTGGAATCCTTTGGCCCAAGATTTGTGTGATCCTGAAAAATATGGCTCTACTAATAAAATGTTCATATAAGGTTATAATTATTTGAAAANAATGAACCGCGCAACGTTCAGGATTGGTGGCTTAGATCCCAGTATCAACTGAGCAAGTTTTTCTCCATTTTTTATACCATCGTGAAAATTTCCACCAGTTCCATAGTGAGTTTTTTTTCATTGCAGAAAAAACATTTCTCTGATATTCTAACGATTGNTCAGGGGTCATCCTATATATTCTTCTCGCATCCCCATGCAGACCTTTCAATACAAGCCACTGCCCTTTAACATAGACCAGTGTATGTATAGATGCCTCTTCACCAGAAGGGTTTAAAAGATAGACATGAGTTAAATCCTCAACACCTGCTAATTTCCTTCTCCAGTTGACAGCCAATACCGGCGCNTCAAGCGTAACCCTAGTCATAGGGGTAAATAATACATTTAATATTCGCCAAGACTCGTCAGCGCTAATCTGCCCATCCTTTGCATGCTTCACCATATTTTCAATATTTTGAAGCTCTAATGGAACAATAAAATCTACGTTCTCTTCAATGATGCCATTCTCAAAATAAAAACGATCGCCTTGATGCTGGATTGTGAAACTCTCCCCGGTTTCTTTAATCTTAATTCCTAAATTTTCAAATACGCCATTGAAATAGTTTAGTAATTCCGGTGTTTGGAGAATTTTTTCCCATTTTTCTAAGGAAGATACTTCTTGAGCATTAATAGAAGTTGATAGTAGTAATAAAAAAAATAAGCGCATTGCGCCTCTAAAGAAAATCCAATATCATGACAGGAAGGCTAAATTCACAAGCCATACCATTAACAAAAGCATAATCGCCGATATAGTATAGTCTTGCCACTTGCTAAGTTTTATCTTTTTCCACATTGCAACTTGCCAAAGTAAAAGTATTATGGCAAGAAGCAGCGCCGTTTGATTATAGCTCATTTACTGCTTTACTCTTTAAAATAAAGTTTTTCTGCAGGTTTTGGGTCGGGGAATACTCTAGCTGCATCTTTTCCACTATAGATTACTCCATTTTTTACTACATATTCGATTGANCTTGTATTCTTTATATCCTCAAGGGGATTATTTTTCATAATTACCATATCTGCAAGTTTCCCAGGCTCAATAGATCCAAGAATATGATCTAATCCATGATGTTTAAATCCGTTAATAGTGGCAATTTCAATCGCATCATAGTTTGAAAAACTACCNTGGGTAAACAATTCCATTTCCCAATGNGCACCAAGNCCCATCATTTGACCGTGCGCACCCATATGCATTGTCACGCCCCGATNATATAATTTTTTTAATGTCACGCCCATTTGAGCGGTATAATGATCATCAGGCCAATAGTGGGNTGGTCTACGNAATCTAATTAATTCATCTTTTCTAAAGAAATTTAATAGCTTACTATCTTCCCAGAGTCGCTCTGTTTGGTGGAAATATGTTTCTCCTGAAGGTCCATTATATACAACAACCAAAGTGGGGGTAATCCCTAAAGCTGTGCTGTTCAATAATTGAATAACATCTTCATAGATTGGCTCAAGGCCCATGGTATGCTCAAGGCCTGTAAATCCATCAACGAGCTGAGTCAAGTTCATCTGAGGGTTTGAAAATGACTCGCTAATAATATTAATTCCTAGCTGCCTAGATGCTTCCACTAAATACTGTCTTTCAATGCGATTATGNTTTGAATAATCTTTTACAGCAGTTGCGCCATGATCTTTATTGAATTGGACATGCTCTAATGCGTCTTTAAGNCTTTTAATGGGTCGATACATCTTTGTTCTNTACTTAGTAACAAAAATAGGGTCACCAACTGAATAAATTCGCGGACCTGCNATATCGCCCCGTTGAATCATATCTGATACCCAAAAATCTTTTTGCGTTGTTCCATACACATCATACATGGTGGTAACTCCATAAGCGAGATTTGCCTGAAGACCATAAAGGTTTTGNTCAATCACATTAAGNGCGGAAATAGGACTTCCATAATGGCCATGCGCATCAAACATGCCCGGCATGATCGTTCTACCTTCCATNTCATATACTTTGGCAGATTTTGGAATTCTTACATCATCGCCAACTGATATTATCTTATTATTTCTAATCAAAACTGTTACGCCTTCTAAGATATCTTTTTCTTCATTCATAGTAAGTACGCGAACATTTTTAAATACAATCACACTGCCTGGAGTATCTATGTCATATGATATAGATAGGTCAGTTTTAGAAAGTTTTGGCTTTTGATCTAAAATAGCAGTTAATGACTTTTCATAATGATATTTTCCTCGTGTCCATAATAAAGCCTTACTATCAGCTGACCATGACATGAAATCCCCATCATGCATTTTATCTACCCGCTGCGTATATCCAAGATTGTCTTCCGCGCTAACGCTAGAAGTTTTTCCAAAATACTCGAATGGCGTTACAAAGCTACGGTGGTACTCACGAAATGCAATCCACTGCANATCAGGTGATAAAATTGCTCTGGTTGCATGAGGAAATNTATANACTTCTTTTTCATCCAATCCATCCCAAGATATAGATTTAATAGTTAAAACATCATTTACATAATCTGAATAATAAATGCGGTTATCATTACCAAAGTGTACGCTTGGAGGNCGTTTAGCATATCGGTTTCCACTCCAAGTGATNGTTGCTAATTCTGTTTCGCTACCATCTTGGTTTANAACTAATTCAAAATCTCTTTGGCTCTCTAAGTGCTTCCCATTAATGAGTGANCCTGCACCTCGAACATATGCCAATGCACCATCTTTTGATACAGCGATTGAACCGTATTGCGTTGGAGTGTTGGTAATTTTTTTCTTCTTACTTCCGCTCAAATCCATTTGGTAAACGGAACCCATTTCTTCATCATTCCAAGATGCATAATAAACTTTTCGTGATTTTGGATCATAATAGGGNTTGGTTTCATGATCTTTTGATCTGGTCATATTTTTTACTTTAGATCCATTTTTNAGATATAAATCACCTAATGCTTCATANAATATACCTGCTGGTGTTGGTTGCGACCAGCGATGCGATCGTGTTGTTGTTTTTTCTTTGGGCGCATCTAGCTTAAATCGNACGGTTTGTTTGATCTCGCGCTTAACTTTTGCTGTAAATTTAATTTTTTTAGATTTTGATGTAGTCACATTGACGGAATGAATCCCACCNTTAAATGATACAAAAATCTCTTTACCATTAGGGTGCCAACTCATATTGGTATAAGAACCATAAAAACTGCCGCTATCCATGCGATCATAATCGAGCTCTCTATTTACAATCTTTTCTTCATTGGTTTGCATATTTCTTACAACCAATACTGTTTGCCTATCATCCCGATGGATATAGGCCAATAATTTACCATCTTTAGATAAAGTAGGGTTGGCTGCGCCTCCGGGTCTATCAATATATATTTCAATATCCCCATTTTTCATATTATAGGTTTTGATTCTGTCNCCACTGCGATATAGNCTTCCATCTCCATGAGCAAAATATACAAGATCATTGTTTGGATGCATTTGAAAATGTGTCACTGGTGCTCTTGAGCCTGGAGGAATAAGCTCATGTTTTTTCCCGTACATATTGAACATATATACTGGGTGGCGAACTTTCATATTAAGTGCAGTGCCAAAGATATGTTTGCCATCTACTGACCATGTCCCTTGATGGACAGGCCTATTCATTTTACTAATATTTTTCATATTACCGCTTTTTATATCCTGAACCCATATATCATCGCTACCACTTCTATCAGAGGTAAAAAGAATCTGTTCGCCATCAGGGCTAAATCTTGGAAACATATTCCATGAAGTNCCTTTGGTTATNGCCTCCGCCTTACCCCCATTAATTGGCATCAGGTAGATATGTCCCAATAAATCAAATGCGATAGTCCTCCCATTGGGAGAAACGTCTACGCTAATTAATGTTCCTTCTGAAGCATCAAAAGAAAGTGTGGTATCGCTATTGCTAGCATATAATAGCACTGAAAATACTGTCGAAGTAAGAGCCCACCTTATCATTTTTCCTCCTATTTAAAAAAATAAAGTAATGAAAATAAACTATTCATTAAACAAATATGTTAAATGGTATTATTTTATNTACCTAATAACAAATAGTTACTTTTGAAATTAATATATCTATTCACAATCAATTTATTAGTAACACATGTATTTGGCCAAGAATTGATTTCTCTTTCAAGCGCAAATCCTTTTGGCTTCAAAGATGTGATTACAAATCTAAGCAAACAAGAGCCGCAGGAAGTTAAGGCAGTATTAAAATTGCCCAATGGCGATGGCCCTTTCCCGCTGGTGATTGGAGTTGCAGGTAGTTTAGACTGGGGCTCACATCATCTAGAATACTTAAAGATGTTTAGATCAATAGGTATCGCAACGCTTGAGTTGCAAAGTTTTTCTAGTCGCGGAGTTAAATCTACGGTTGGCTCACAAGTGGAGGTCACAACCTCAATGATGATATTAGACGCCTATAAAGCACTTGATAAACTATCTNTGCATCCTAAAATCAGTAAAGACCATATTGCGATNATCGGCTGGAGCCTTGGNGGAGGTGTNNCTTTGTTCTCTGGATGGCTCCCTTTGGTAGAAAAAATAAATCCTCAAAATAAATTTGCGGCGCATTTATCAATTTACCCGCCTTGTATTGCTCAGCCAAAAAATCCAATTTTCTCTGATTCTCCGATGCATATCCTAATCGGCGAGTTAGATAATTGGGTCCCCGCAGATGCGTGCAAAGAGCTCGCCCAGCAAGCCCGTGCTGCAGGATCAAATATTGGCCTTACGGTTTTTCCAAACTCACATCATTCTTTTGATAGGGAAAGTCCTATTGTCGTAAATGAAAAGGCCTATAGCACTGTGGATTGCAGATTCCAAATACGCGACGATGGAGCCGTATTGATGGATTTTCTTAACATTCCGATGACAACTCCCTTAAGACAAAAAATTGGCTTGGGAATATGCGCTGAAAGAGGTTCAACTATGGGTGGAAACCCAGAATCAAGGCAGGCTGCATTCCAATTTGCTCAAGAATTCATGAGCGAGCATTTATTTTCAAAATAATCCCTAAGGCGAAGTACTGCCGCCCTTATAGGAAGTAATCATTCTCATAATGTATGATGCNTCAATCATATCTTTTGCCTTGAATTCAATTGTATGAGAATCTGTTCTCTTAAACATTTTTACATAAGATAGGATCTGAGATGGTTGATAATGTTTAAAGCTGACTGAAACGGTAATCGGCCCTCTGATCTTATAGGGTTTATACTTCTTTATATTTTTTACAGCAATGGATGTTTTCTCTGCAATCAGATCATAAGCAGCTTCAGGGTGAAGCGATTTTGCGGAATGAAAACTTATGCTTTCTTTTACCACTGCTCCCTCCGCATTTCCAATCAATGAGGTTACCTCATCCACAGCCGCATCATCACCAGCAACTACAATCACCGGCACACCAAATTCACCAGCTATTGCTGCATTCCAAGATCCTTCCGACATCACCTTTCCATTCACCTTAACTGAGGTAAGGCGTGCGCTTGAAAATGTATGCGCTCTAACCCCCTTTGGGTTATCTGTGCTTGAATGGTAGCCTGTAAAAATTACCCCATCAAAACTCTTATCTATGCCTTCCATCATTCCTAATGGTCTTGGCCATGATCGTATTACCTTAATATCTTTAGGTAATTTTTCAATTAATAGATTTTGGCCATTACCATGAGAATCAGCTACGAGTATTTCGGTCGCCCCTGCAGCCCTTGCTGCCTGAATAGCAGCATTGACTTCACCTGTCATAAATTCACGAAAACGATTGTATTCAAAGCCGCCAGGTCCCAACTGCTCCCCTGTTACAGCTCCAACGACCCCTTCAAGGTCAGCTGAAATATATATTTTTTTACCCTGAGCAAAAATTAGACCTGAAATCAATAATAAATTTAAAATTATACTCTTATATCTCATAGTTACCTCATTTGTTATATTCTATTATATATTTTAACTAATAAATTGAATAAAAAGAACCATTGATGAAAAAAATTAAACGAATAACTGCTTATCAAGTTGATCTTCCACTGCATGAGGGTTCCTACAATTGGTCTGGGGGAAAGACTGTAAATATATTTGATTCGACCGTTGTTGCAATAGAGACTGATGATGGATTGATAGGTTATGGTGAATGTTGTCCCTTGGGGCCATTTTACTTGCCATCATATGCTGAAGGTGTTCGTGCAGGAATAAAGGAGCTTGGGCCCCATCTTATTGGCTTAGATGCAACGGATCATTCTTACATAAATATGGTAATGGATCAATGCTTGAAAGGCCATCCCTATGTAAAATCGCCAATTGATATTGCCTGCTGGGATATTAAGGGCAAGGCTGCCAATATGCCTATTAGCAAACTACTGGGAGGGACATACGAAGAAGATTTTGTTCTTTATAGAGCTATCTCACAAAATGAGCCTGACGCAATGGCAAGTAATGTTAAAAAATATCGAGATGAAGGCTATAGGCGCTTTCAATTGAAGGTTGGTGGAAACCCTAATGAAGATATTGAAAGAATACGATCCGTAGCTAACGAACTTGAGGATGGTGATAAATTAATTGCTGATGCAAATACAGGATGGCTTGCCCATGAAGCCCTACGCGTAATTAGAGCCGTTAATGATATTGATGTTTATATAGAACAGCCTTGTCAAAGCTATGAAGAATGCCTTTCGGTTAGACAAAAAACCACTCACCCCTTTATTTTGGATGAAAGTGTAAAAAATATTGGTGTACTAGTAAGAGGGTATCATGATAAAGCAATGGATGCCGTTAATATTAAGATAAGTAAATTTGGCGGCATTACAAAAGCAGTTCTCGCGAGAGATCTATGTACAGAACTCGGCATTGCAATGACGATTGAAGATAGCTGGGGCGGTGATATTGTTACAGCAACCATTGCCCACTTAGCGCATAGCACTCAACCAAAACTTCTATTTACCGCAACAGATTTCAATAGCTACGTAACTGTACATATTGCAGATGGAGCACCTCAAAGAAATAATGGACGTATGAAATCATCTAATCATCCTGGTTTAGGTGTAGAGCCCATAATGGATGTATTGGGTGATCCGGTAATCGATATTCATTAAAGGTAGGATAAAAAATGAAAAGAAGAGACTTTTTGAAGGGTTCAATTTCTTTACCTTTAATTAGCCCTTTTGCTCTTAGCGCCCACCTAACTAATTCAACACATGAATCTGAAGAAGCATGGGTTAGGAAAGCCAGAAGATCAATACCGGCAACTAAAGATTCTTTTTTTCAAACCGCTGGGATAGCGCCTTCCCCAAAGATCGTGATGAAGTCTGTATCAAAAAAATTGGTATTCCAAAATAAAGGCCCAGTGCATCCTGATATATCTGC
>PBCB01000014.1 GCA_002717765.1 Fidelibacterota bacterium
CTCCTTTTTTAGGTGGAGAGGGAAGGGCGCCATCAGCGCTTGCCTATTGTTTTTATGGCGCCATGAGCTGCTATGGATCTACTTTTGCAACTCAGGCGGCAATGGCTGGTATTGCGCTTGATGAAATGAAAATAAATTTAAAGCTTAATGTTGATTTTCGTGGTGCCTTAGGCTTGGGATCTTTTCCGCCTTTAAAGGATTTTCAATTTAATGTTCAAGTAAAAAGCAGCGCATCAGATGAAGAAGTTCAAAATATTAAACAATTAACCGATGAACGGTGTCCTGCTATATGGGCGATGCAAAATCCAGTACCGTTTACCACTAGTGCTGTAAAAACAAACTAACCGGGGGTTTTATGAGGCTATTTATCTTTGCCTTAGTCCTGCAAAGCTTATTTGCTTTTCAAGGCTATCTAGATAGTGATTCCAGCTCTAAAGATGAATCGCAGAAACTATTTACATATCATAAACCTGCCTCTCTAACCGCAAACTCCATCAATCATTATAGCGTGATTCATTTTATTCAATACTGCGCCTTATCCTTGATCAAATTCATTCAGATAAAGCACGTATTGATCATTTCAGTCCTTTGGGAAATCTATGAACTTTTTACGCACTACGAGTGGGGGCGTGAATCTTGGTTGAATAAACTTTGCGATATCGGATTTAATGTTTCCGGATTCTACTTTGGTAGAATGCTCATAAGAAAATATAGATGAAATCAAGAATTATCCAAATCGCATTAATGGGTGGTGTTGTATTTTGCCAAGTTAATACCGAAGCCATGCGCAATAGTAAAGATGCTACCGGTATTACAAACAGCATTGGATTTGATTTTGGTTTTGAAAAGTCCAACCAAGAAGTACTGGAGATCGCTGGAAAATATCGTTTGGATTATATTTCAAAAAATGGAATGCACAGCTTTTTTATTATCAGCTACGATAACGGTTATGAAAAAGAAAAAGATCAAAAAAATAGTATCGTTAACAAAGGATTTAGTCACTTAAGGTTTACAAAAAATATTTCAAATAATCTGTACCTGGAGCTGTTTACCCAGTATGGGTTTAATGATTTTTTACTAATGAAGCAGCGGAAATTGTTTGGCTCTGGTCTTAGATACAAGGTAGTCGATCAGAAAAAAATCAATGGATTTCTTGGGGTGGGCGTGATGAAAGAAGATGAACAATATGATCTTGAGATTAATGAAAATAAGTCGTTAGTACGCTCAACAAATTATTTTACTTGGCAGGTACAAATCACAGATAATGCCTCTCTTCAAAATACCGCTTATTATCAGCTGGATATTTCTAGATCATCGGATAATCGTTTATTATATGATGGCGATCTCAATATTGAACTAAACGATAGGTTAACCTTTACATTAACCTTGAATTACCGGCACGACAGTGAACCGCATGGAGCGCTTGGCAAATCTTATATTCAATTAAAAAATGGAGTCGAGTTTACTTTTTAATTGATTAAGCCAGTGCATTAAATTAATAGACCACAATCACCATAAATTATTTATTGATGAAAAATTTTATTTACATATTCGTACTTATTTCTTTTATCCAGGCGCAACCTGAACTTGAAATACAGAACAAAGAGTATATGCCATTGCATACAAAATTATTGTGGGGCGATCATGGGTTTTTCAGGCAGATAAATTTTGGTCCAAAAACCAGAAAAGATGAACTCAAGCTTCGAGTGAAAATGCTGCAAAACCATCAAAAACTTGCTTTGGCTAGTCTAGGGTTGTTGGCCTATCAATCCTCTTTGGGTTACCAAATGAAAGAAGGGGATTATTCGCTGAGAAAAAATCATCGCCAATTCAGCAAAATTACCTGGGGTTTCTATATGACGTCAGCCTCGTTGAGTTATTTGGCCCCTCCGGCCCAAAAATACGAGGAAAGAGTTAGCTCGATCAAGTTACATCGCTGGCTTTCGTATGTACATTTTGCAGGAATGATGGCTGTTCCTTTTTTGGGTAAGAATATTGCAACATCCGATAATTATGATCAGGCATTGGCTCTGCATCAAAATGTTGCAACGATTACATTTACCAGTATGAGTCTCTCTGCATTATTAACAATATTGCCGTACTGATGAACCGGTTCATCTTTTGTTTATTTATTGGCTTTGGATTTTCCCAAACCATGGGATTATCCACTTCTAAGATCAATTATCATGGAAGCCATCCGCTGCATAGTTGGATTGGTACATCCAGTGAAGCTGCGGGTCAGATTACGTATGATGCTGATACAAATTCTGGGACCGTAACCGTAGAGGTTGCATTGACTTCATTCGATAGTCGAATATCTTCTCGCGACTCAAATATGCTCTACTATACAGATGCCTTGGATTATCCAATAGTTCGATTCGTATCAACAAATATTGAAATCTATGGGGACTCACTAAAAATTAACGGAGATCTATCGTTTCATGGTGTAACAAAAAATATAAACTCGGTAGCGATAGTTAATTTTGATGATGGGATAGAGGTAGCAGGAAGTTTTGCTATAGAATTATCTGATTTTAATGTAAAGAGACCTACGTTCTTGCTAATGCAAATTGCCAATACAATTAAAATTGACTACGCTTTTCAAGCAGAGAAGTAATTATTTTTGATCTTTATTATGATAAGAATCTTTTAGGTTTTTATGGCTCGTGGTCCTGCAAACTCTAAAACATTTAATAACAATGTTTATTAAATCCAAAACTCTCATTACAGTTCTTGTTATAATTTTATATACAATAGCATTCTCTCAGGAAAATATAGCAAATGATAAAAGAGTAATTATTACGAAAAAAATATCGACTGGTAAAATTGAATTGGATGGATTGCTAAATGAACCAGAATGGAAAATGGTTTTGCCTGCAACAAATTTTATCCAGCAAGACCCAGTTGAAGGAGCTCCAAGTACCGAAAGAACAGAAGTATATGTTATATATGATAAAAATAATCTTTATATCGGAGCTAAGCTATTTGATAGTAATCCAGATGGAATTCTCGCTTACCAGAAACGTAGGGATCAGAGCCTTCGCACTGATGATCGTTTTATGTGGATTCTAGATACTTTTCTTGATGGTCGTACCGGTTATTTTTTTGAAGTTAATCCAGCCGGCCTTATGGGTGATGGTATTATTGCTGGTAGTGGATCTCATTGGGGAACAAACAAAGACTGGAATGGAATCTGGGATACAAGAGTAGTGATTATACCTGAAGGTTGGTCTGTAGAAGCGGTTATTCCTTTTCGTACATTAAATTTTGACCCGAATCTAGATACCTGGGGAATCAATTTTCAGCGAACGGTTCGTAGAAAAAATGAAGATGTAAAATGGAGTGGATTCCAACGTAATAAAAAATTGACTACCCCGATACACGCAGGTCAACTTACAGGTCTTAATAATATGACACAAGGTAGAGGAATTGAATTAAAACCCTACATTAGCATGAACCAGCGACAAATGAATTTAGATGAAAAAATAGAAACTAATAATCTCAATGATTTAGGCTTTGATATTTCTATGAACATTACTTCAGGGCTGAAAGGATCATTAACATATAATACAGATTTTGCAGAAGCAGAAGTAGACCAACGTCGTATAAATTTAACGCGATTCCCTTTAAGGTATGCTGAAAAACGCGGTTTTTTTCTTGAGGGTGCCGGTGTTTATTCTTTTTTGCCTCGTAATGGTGTGACACCATTTTTTAGCCGAAGAATTGGCTTAAACGAAGGAAAACAAATACCGATAAACTATGGCGCTAGATTATCTGGACAATTAGGGAATTACGAGCTCGGTTTTATTCAAGCAAATACCAAGGCCGTAGAAAATATGTCAGGTGAAAATTTTACTGTTGCCAGAGTGAAAAGATCTTTTTTTAAACAATCTTATTTAGGTTTTGTTTATACAGACCGCTCATCAAGCAAAATCAAAGCTGACTCTTCAGCAACGGATCAAAGTCTTTATGGAACAGATTTAGATTTAAAAACTTCTGAATTTATGGGTGATAAAAATCTTGAGTTCCAAGCTTTTCTTGTATACCACACGGCACCTAAAAATCAACCTGATCTCAATTTTTTTGATCTTTCCACACGAGGCTTTAGATTAAACTATCCAAATGATATAATACGAACACATGTATCTTACCGAGAATTCGGTGAAATGTTTAATCCTGCAGTAGGCTTCAATCATCGTAATGGTTTTAAACGTATACAACCAAGTTTTAGCTATCATCCTCGTCCAGAGAAATATGAGTTTATTCGACAAATAGAATTTGGCATTCAATATGAGTATATGACCGATCTACATAATGATATGCTTAAAAAAGAAACGACGATAACACCATTTAACATACGTTTTGAAAGTCAGGATGAACTTGGAATTAAAATTGTGAACCTGATAGAATATCTTGATAAACCTTTTGCTATTTACAAGGATATAACTATCCCTATCAAAGAATATAGCAGTAATGAATTACAGTTTAAATTTGAAACATCAGAAAAACGAATGATATCGACAGAATTAGAATATCAAACGGGTGATTTTTGGACTGGAAAAAAACAGACCTTTATAAGCCAAATATCGATAAAACCATTTTCTGGTTTTAATATCCAAACTGAGTACGAGAAAAATCAAGTCACATTAAGTGAAAATAATTTTAATACGGAATTATACAATATTGAATTAGGAATTTATCCTACTCCAAGAACTGCTATTTTTACCAATATACAATATGATAATATATCCAATGCGTTGGGCCTTTTTGCCAAACTTCAACATGCCATTCGTCCGGGTAGTGATATATATTTAGTTTATACACATAACTGGATCAGTGAGGGCGATGAAATATTTGATTTTAATTTAGTTACCATATCAAAGATCAGCTCTTTAAAAATCAATTATACCTTGAGGTTTTAGGCATACCCAAAGGTTGATGTTAAAGTTAAATAATTATTTTATTTGTAGTATTTAGTTGTCCAAAAGATATTATTTGTCATGCTATTATTTGGATCATGGGTTAGCATATTATACACAAATCCAGTAATCCATATACTAAGGATAATCGGTAAGAAAATTTCAATAAATAACGACAACATTGTGTAAATGAAGATAAAAACAAATGGAAAGATCACCGCTGAGGTGACCATTGGGTAATTTCTCATAAATGTACGCATTGTATTCATAGTACTCCTTTCGTAATTATATATGTACAAAAACCATGCTAAATATAATTCTTTGTCAAACTGTCATGAACAAATAGTATTTTCTTAAATTCATGGCAGAAGATAGTTCAATTATGTCACAAATAACTATTAATCGCATCAAAATCATAACGATGTATATCATGTCCATCTTTTATATATCCGTAGGGATAAATCATTTTGTGGATCCCGATTGGTTTACTCAGATCGTTCCACCCTATCTATCCAGATATGATCTAGAGCTTGTGTATATCAGTGGTGTTTGTGAGGTTATGTTTGGAGTGCTGATTTTATTTAAAAAAACACGTTATTATGCAGCGTGGGGATTAATACTAACATTAGCAGCTGTATTCCCTGCAAATATATATCTAGCACAAAGCGATGGGGTAGCAATGGGTACAAGCGCTGCCATCGCTTGGTATAGACTACCATTTCAGTCGTTATTTATTGTTCTCGCTTATTGGCATAGGGGCTAGATTCTAATCCTTCATAATTATATATCATGATACTTTCAGGTAAAGAAATAAATAAACAGGTAGAAAATGGTGTAATTCGTATCGATCCGTTCAATACCGATCAACTGAATCCCAATAGCTACAATCTCAGATTGCATTCTGATTTATTGGTATATGATAGCAATATACTTGATATGAAGGAGAAGAACACTACCTCACCATTGACCATTCCTGAAGATGGACTCCTTTTAGAGNCACAAAAACTATATTTGGGACGAACAATCGAACGTACAGCNACGGATAAATACGTTCCGATGCTCGAAGGAAGATCATCGGTAGGGAGACTGGGTTTATTCATTCATATCACCGCAGGTTTTGGCGATATAGGTTTTGATGGGTTTTGGACCTTAGAGATATTTTGTGTGCAGCCGATCAGAATCTATTCAGACTTAGAGATTTGTCAAATATTTTACCATACCATCGATGGCGATTATGATCTATATCGATCAAAAAAATATCAAGGCAATGAGGGAGTGCAGCCGAGTAANCTATATAAAGATTTTGAGGAAAATTCTTGAATTTAAGATCTCTTATTTTTTTTATTTCTATTGGTATATCTCAGGTTGATTATCAGACAGAGATTCAGCCAATATTTTATGATAAATGTAGCGGTTGCCATACCTCTGGAGGATCGAGCGGCGGTCTAGATTTAACTTCTTATTCCACGCTTATGGCTGGTGGCAATAGCGGGTCAAGTATCGTTCCTGGAAATCATCAAAATAGTCTTCTTTGGAAGCGTATCAATGATGGAAGCATGCCTCCAAGCTCCAATAATGTTATGCCATCAAAAATAGAATTAGTCAAACAATGGATCAATGAAGGCGCGCTTGCAAATCCTTCTAGTATAAATAACCCTCCAGAAATCTTTAGTTGGCTAAGCGTTGAAAATGATACAATTAAGATTTCATCCTCAAATCTTTTATCAAAATATTCTTTGGCTTGGACTGAGAGCAAAGATCCAGATGGTGATAAAATAAATTACATTGTATATGCTAAAATAAGTAACAATCCATACGAGATCATTGATGATACTTCAGCGCAAAAGATAGAATTACTATATCAAGATTTTTTAGATAATATATTTGAAAATAGTACTTCTAAAACTGAAATAGTTCAATTCACTATTGAT
This sequence comes from Fidelibacterota bacterium, assembly GCA_002717765.1. The sequence goes on from PBCB01000014.1 coordinate 6,851, forward strand.
GCTACGGATAATAAAGATACAGTTCGTATTAGCGGAAACGATAGAATTGTCTATGTGGATCGTACAGATTATCTTTCTATTGATGAACAAGTTTACCCTAAGTCATATGCTTTGTATGCAAATTTCCCCAACCCATTTAATCCGCGTACACAGATTCGTTTTGATTTACCAATAATGACAAACGTAGATTTGATCATCTACAATATGCTAGGGCAAAAGATTAAAACATTCAAGATGCAAAACGCTTCAGCCGGTAATCATCTGATTACTTGGAATGCAACGAACGATCTTGGTAATCCAGTATCAGCAGGCGTATATCTATATCAATTGCAAGCCGAAGGGTTTGTAAAAACCAAGAAGATGATCCTGTTGAAATGACGAAATTTGACCTCCTGCTTTTTGCTGCTCTTTTTTGGAATATCTATCAACTTGTTTTTAAAGGGGTAAAGAAAAAGCAGTTCGATACCCTACTTTTAATTGCATTTATTAGCCATATACTGTTTGAGGGAATTAGATGGCAGGTTTACCCTGCTTATTTACTAACATTATGCCTATGGTTTATAAAAAATGCAATAAGTAAACTGATCAAGTCTTTTATAATGGTTGCTGCCGTTATTGCAATTATCCTACCCGTTATCATTCCCATCATCTCTTTTCCCGATCCAAACGGTGCATACGATATAGGATCGGTAATTCATCATTGGGTCGATCAAGATAGAGAGGAGTGGTTCACACCTGAGAATCCAAACGATAAACGTCAATTCATGCTTCAAATATGGTACCCAGGAATCGATGACAATACAGAAAAATTACCTTACCTTGATCATTTAAGAACTAGAGCCAAAACGATTGGAGCGGCAGGAAGTTTTCCTTCGTTTTTGGCGATGCATTTGGATTTGATCAAAACCAATAGCGCTTTAAATCTTTCCATCGATCCGGTAGGCGCTCCATTCCCGATAGTGATTATATCGCATGGAATTACCGGGATGCGTCAGCTACATACCACGCTAGCTGAAAAGCTAGCAAGTAATGGCTATGCAGTGTTCGCTTTGGACCATACCTACGATGCTAATATCACGGTTTTCCCAGATGGTACGGTCGCTGATTACCGCTCAGAAATCACTGGGCATCCCGATAGCGTTGCTATTCGAAAACAGCAAATTGAAACCAGAGTAGCAGACCTTCAATTTATTATTGATCAATTAGAGCGTATTCAAAGCGGTGCGCTTAGACACCCCTTAAATGGTTATCTGGATTTAAATCGGATCGGCGTAACCGGACATTCTTTTGGCGGCTCTACGGTAACGTTGGCTGCTGAATACGATGAACGTATCAAGGTAGTCTCTGCGATTGATAGTTGGATGAACCCAATCCCTAAATCGGTAATAGATCAGGGATTATTAAAGCCATTTTTATATATGGGGCGACCATCTTGGATAGATTCTGATTATCCGTCCAGCGTATCTTATTCAGAGATAATGCATCAAAATAACGATGGGCCGTCTCATCATATTACGATCAAAGGCACGCGCCACCTGAATTATTGCGATGCACCACTGTTCTCACCCATAGGAAAATATTTAGTTGAGATTGGTGATATTAACCGTAAGCGTTCGGTGATGCTGGTTAATCAATTATCACTCGAATTCTTTGATAAATATCTTCAAGATAAGCCAAGTGCGATATTAGAAGGGGATACTGTGATTCCCGAATTTATAATCCGTTAAAAATCCAGGCAAAAAAAGAACTATTTATCGGGCATTAACACCTTCATGGTGGGATACGGTATCGTTACACCATTTTGCTTGAACTGTTTATAAATCTCAGTATTAACCGCATCAACGGTCCTGCCGCGCGTTTCCGGCTTATATATCCAGAATAAAAGCTCAAGCCTAATACCTGATTCAGCAAATTCCCTGAACCGTACGCGTGGATCGGGATCATCTAAAACATTCTCATTAGCAGAGGCAATCGATTTTAGTATATCTTTTACTTGATCAACATCGGAGCCATATGCTACCTGAACACTGATCCGTATACGCTCAATATCTTCAACGCCCGAACCACCACTTTCATTGATAATCTTTGCAGCGGCAATGACCGAGTTGGGAATAGTGATCTCAATATCATCACGGGTCATAAATCGGGTCGAGCGAAGNCCCATATTTTTTACATAACCTCTTTCACCGGTCTCTAACATAATATAGTCACCTTCTTTAAATGGCGAATCGGCCATTAGAAATACGCCAGCAAAAAAGTTAGCTACCGTATCTTTTGCAGCCAAACCNANAACAACACCAAGTACACCAGCGGAGGCAAGGATACCGTTAATATTGATATTCCAGCTAAGAAATATAAAATAAGTACCAAAGAGTCCAATCGCAATTTTGCCGAGATTATTAAAGAGCGGCAGGGTGCGACTTTGCAATAGCTTATTATCGGTTCTCCTTGTGGTCCATTCCATAGAGATCGCAAATACTTTCACAAAAAGCGAAAGCCAGATCAATATGGTTGCGGTTTTAAATACGCCTAAGATCGCAAAATTGATATATTCAGGTAAGCCTAGTAGGTTGACGCCAGTAGAGAAGCCAAAGAATAAAATGGAATAGAAAATAGGTTTATGTAGAAAATTAACGATGTTATCGTCTAGGTTGGTTTGCGTTCTAGATGACCAGCGTTTAAAAATACCCACAAAGATCCAATCGGTTATTTTTGCCATAACGATTGAACCCACAATTATTAATNCCGAACGTACAAAATGATTTTGCAATAGTTCGGCGTAATTATCTTTTAACCATTCCATAGGTGTCTAAATTTAGATAAACTTTTGAAAACTATCTAACATTCGAGATAATTTTCTTAAATTGATAAAATAAAAAAATTATATAATTCTACATATAAGGAATTCAAGACAATGATATANGNACCATACAGAACACTTTTAACCCTTATCAGTATAGGTTTTATTTCGTGTACTATTCAAGATAGCTCTACAGCNCAATTAGGTCAAATTGCAAAACAATATCAAAAGAATGGCAATTTATTGATNGATAAAGCAATGGCTGACTCGCAAGGATATGATCGTTTAGGGGAGATGTTAGATACTTTTGGACCCAGATTTACAGGATCCACCAATTTAGAAAAAGCCTTGGAGTGGATAATTGATGAAATGAAAAAAGATGGACTAGATAATGTGCACGGAGAAGAAGTATTGGTTCCTAAATGGATTCGCGGGAAAGAATCTGCGCAGATGACTGCTCCATGGAAAAAAGATCTAGCTATATTGGGATTAGGTGGCAGTGTAGGAACGGGAGCTAAAGGGATAAGCGGTGAAGTGTTTGTCGTTGATAGCTTTGATGATCTAAAAGCAAGAGCAAGTGAAGCAAAAGGTAAAATTATATTATATAATGCACCGTTTAAATCCTATGGTGAAACAGTTCAATATAGATATCGCGGTGCATCAGAAGCCGCTAAGGTTGGTGGAATTGCAAGTCTTGTACGATCAGTAGGACCGTATTCAATGAATACCCCTCATACGGGAACAAGCGCTTATGAGGATGGCGTCAAAAAGATTCCTCATGCCGCGGTTACATTAGAAGATGCCGCCATGATGGGTCGGATGGCAAANCGTGGTCTAACAGTTAAAGTAAAGCTTTATATGGAAGGACGTTTTGTCNAGGATGTAACTTCACAAAATGTGATGGGTGAAGTCAAAGGNTCCGTTTATCCTGATGAGGTNATTGTGCTTGGTGGNCATATTGATTCNTGGGATGTTGGACAAGGTGCGCATGATGATGGTGGAGGCTGCGTTGCAGCTTGGCAAGCGGTAAAACTTATTCATGACCTTGGGTTAAAGCCTAANCGTACCATTCGTGCGGTGATGTGGACCAATGAGGAGAATGGACTCCGAGGTGGCGAAGCGTACCGCGATGCNCATATGGATAACCTTGACAATCATATTCTTGCAATGGAATCNGATGCTGGTGTATTNAAACCGTCTGGATTTGGTTTTACAGGTCCTGATGAATCATTGAAAATTCTTCAAGATATTGGATCGCTTCTATATCGCATAGATTCTGGAAAAATTACTAAAGGNGGTGGGGGAGCTGATATTGGACCGATTATGAGAAAAGGTGTACCTGGGATGGGNCTTAAAGTNGANGGGTCTAAATATTTTTGGTACCACCATACCAATGCAGATACTTTTGACAAGGTTGATAAAGATGAATTTAATCNATGCGTTGCATCNATGGCTGTCATGGCTTACGTAGTTGCTGATATGGATGAGAAGCTACCGAGATAATTGATTTATTATTTGTGATGGCTGATTTATTAAATATAAATTGGCCATCTCAACGGGATATCTTTTGAAACAATTCATTTCTATATATTTATTATTTACACTGGCCTTATCGCAAGGTAAGTATCAACATGCTGATATGTTTTCTTCACCAGAGAATACCATTCATGATCAACATGTTTGCGGCTCACCTCTTTTTACNGATGAATTTATCCTTGCTCAGAGAGAGAAAATGAGAACGCAATACCCCGATGAATATCAACAGATGCTCATCCCGCGCACTTTAAATAAAACCTATAGCGTTGGTATGACAGAAAAGTTCTGGGTTAATGTTGATGATGGGAACGGAGGATCTAAATCCGAACAGATTACCGCGCAATTGCTTGCAAAAGGNAATCGCAATGCAATTTGGGCGGATGTGAATCAAATTGGAGAAACCAATAATATCGATGCTGACGCTGCAATTGAATATCTGGAATTCTTAGAACAGAAAACTCCTGCAACCTCTCGTGACTCTACCAAGGGNTCTTGGGAGNTGATTACAAGCTATTTTGGTAATGAGCCAAATTATGATGGTGANAATATTACCGATTATCTATTTGCTGACNTTTNTTCAGGNGCTGCTGGTTATTTTTCAGGAGGAGATCAGTCCAATGGAGCTGGCAGCAACAAAAGAGACATTCTTTATATTGATTGTAATGTTTCAAAANNTTANGCTAAAAGTACAATATCGCATGAACATCAGCATTTAATTCACNATAACTATACTAGAAAAGGCACATCATTTAATGAGGGAATGAGTGAAATGGCCATTGTAATTGCAGGCTATGGTACGGTTGGATTTAGTCCTAGCATTTATTTAAGTAATGTTGGTTCTGTCGGATGGGACTGGGAAGGAGAAAGTGCTAATTATGCGATGTCTGGCCTATTCGTCTTATATTTTGCAGAACAACTAGGTGACGCTTCCTTGCGCAAGTTTCAAGAGATCGATGCTTCAGGCTGGTCAGCATTTCAGCGCNTATTAAATATCTATGAAACNGGTTTGAATTATAAATCTTTTATTCAAAACTGGCATATTGCAAATTATTTAAACGATAAAACGATTCACCCAGCTTATGGATATGACTGGAGTTATATCGGTAAAGCAAATGCATCTAAATGGCATACAACCGGACAGGTTCAGTCAGACCAATTAGAGGTGAGGAATTATGATAGCAATTATATATTCTATTCCAGCTCAGCNGATAGTTTGCCCATCACTTTTACTTCATCCGGCGCTGCNCCTTATTANGCTTCTATTGAATTCACNGATGATACCGTAAACATTAAATCTTTTGATGATAATCAAAAGTACATCGTTAAAGATGACAAGCTTAAAGTCAATAGCGCTGTATTTGTTGTCAGTAATATAAATGCTGTAGATATCAATTATAGCTATAAATCAGAAGGCGCAAATACCGGTGGCTGGTTTACTACTAAAGAAATTGCTTACGATGATGGTGAGGTAGATGTGTTTACAACCTCCTCAAGTAGCTTTGGTTATCTTGGTTGGGGAAGAAATACTACNGGGCAAGGTTGGGCTATGGACTTTGATCCAATCGTTACAGAAAACCAGCTTATTAGCACAAGCATCAATCTTGCATTTCCACAAGATTTTTCTTCTGGTTCCGATATTCCCGCTTCAGCAGATAAAGATTTTGATCTNCATATTTGGAAAGTAGTTGATGATAATGGCGGGGTAGAAGATATTTTGCCTCCTATAAGAATTGATGCTAAGGCTCTAGGCGCTTCTGGAATTGGATTTCTCAATATAGATCTTACCCCATATAGCGAACAGCTGACCAATCTAGGTAAAATTGTAATCGGTGTTGTGGATGATGATACATTAGGTACGTATTTCGGTATGAGTAGCGATGAACCTGTAAATCACACTTATGCTTTTAATTATGGTGGCGATGGTAGACTTAGCCCATTTTCTGATTTTAATGTTGGCGGCGCATCACTTTCNGGTTGGAACTATATGTTTCGAACTACCTGGCTAGTTAAAAATACCGCAGCCCCTGAAATTCATGCTGGTTTTATGCAGCATAGCGTTTTCAATGATGTGATGAAGGTATATGTAATTGGAAATTCAGTTTTTGATTACGATAATCTTAGCATTTATATGGATAGCGATGGAGATATTCAATCTGCAACTATATATCCCATGGTTTCAAATGAATCGATATTGGTAGCGGACTATAAGTTAGCAAAGTCGGGTAGTCTTGATATACGCGTTACAGGGAATTATCTATATAGCACCATTTTATTTGATAGCACATTCAAATACAACGTTACGTACGCTGATCAATCAAAACCTATAGCTAGCACCTCACGCGATGGTGTTTACCGCATTAATTTATCCGAACAAAGCTTTGATGAAGATACCTACGTTATTATTGGTAAAAATGGTTATATCTCTGATAAGAGTATCANCCTTGATGAGGTTTTATCGGAAGTATATAGTGTGGGACCNATTCAAAAAGAGCTTAATGCCACTGCTCAAATATCATTCAATCTAGATCATCATAAATCTAGTGATGTCTCTATTGGCTATTGGGATGGCGATGCTTGGAGAGAGTTATACTCATTTGCGTCCAGCGATCGATCAGTCCTATATGCTAATACAAAATTTTTAGGTCATTTTGCCTTGATCAAAAAAGGTTCTGGTACGCCCTTATCTATAGATGAAGAATTATTAATTCCAACAGAATACGCGTTAGAGCAAAATTATCCGAATCCATTTAATCCGGAAACACGGATACGCTACGACATTGCCCATGGNGGAAATGTTTCCATNATTATTTATGATATTTTAGGACGTCAGCTTGTTGAGCTCGTAGATNAATATCAATCACCAGGTCGTTATGATCTATTATGGAATGGCAATGACGCGCTTGGTAATCCGGTTGGAAGTGGTGTTTATCTATATCAACTAAAATCCGGCCAGTTTTCCAAAACAAAGAAGATGGTCTTGTCAAGATGATGCGCTATCTTTTTCATTTTAGTATTGTATTTGCCTTACTGTTTTCNGCCTGTGAAGACAAAGAAGAGATCAAATATGTTATTGTATTTGATCCAGCTACTGAATATGATTTTGGTAAGGTCGAAGTCAACCAGAGCGTTTCAAAGAAAATTCGAATAAAAAATTCTGAGGAATCTTCGGGTCCTTTTACAGCAAATGTTGATATTGTTGATTCCCCTGCATTTCAGATGGATTTTAGCGGTGTTCTTGTGCTTCAAAAGAATGAATCCAAAGATATCTATGTTACCTTTGTTCCTAGTGCTGCTGAAAATTATTCAGCAAAGCTTGTATTGCAGAATGATAAAGGTTTAAATGAATTTTATTTAGAAGGCATTGGGGCTTCACCTGTTTCATTCTCTATTTCACCTGTCTCTCTTGATTTTGGCTTGGTTGCAGATGGCAGCTCAAAGGAACTTGAACTATCCTTTGCAAATAACGGTTCATCTGGATTTGAGCTTGAATTATCTTTAGATNTACCNGCAGGTGATTTTGCTATACTAGGTGGACAAACCAANTTTAGCATCGCTCCTGATGCTAATAAAACTATNACTGTTCGNTATACACCAACNTTNAATANTTCATCGAAAGTATTGCAAATCACCCATAACAGTTCTGTGCGCGCTAATCCAGCAAAAGTACCAATTGCNGGNATTAAAGATATCTCATCTGAAATAATCACTATGAATTCCGAAGCCTGGGAGTTATTTAAAAATAAAGACTACGCCGCCAGTAGGCAAAAATTTCAAGATGCGATTATTAAGTCTATGGTAAATGCAGTATATGATTCGATGAGCGATGAGTCAATGCATGGTAGAGGATGGGCAAGATTGTTTGCACAAGAAAACAATGATTATGCAAGCNGTGCTTANAGTGATTTCCTCGCATGCTGGAGTAACGGATTACTATCTTCTAATTCTCTTGAAGATGCACTAGCTGGAATATCTGTCAGCGGTGTTCTTTTCCTTTCANAGTCAACAGTNCACTATGAAAATATCGTTNCCGCTGCTACATACTTACTTAATAATGTTTCAAACTATACATTTCGCTATAATNCGAAAGTTGATCATAAAGATATTCGATATGCATTGATTCAGGCCTATTTNAATCTTTCTAATTTCACTGAAGCGGCTAAGCAATTAGATATCTTAGTACCAGCAAACGCACCGCATTCATCTACCCCTGAAGACCTATTGGCAGCTATACAAGCTTTAGCCGGGCAGCTTTAATCAAATACTGATTTTCGCTTAGAGCGCTTGCGCTCAGCTTTTCGTTTTTTTCGATCCTTCCACCACTTNTAAACTTTAGTTTCATAAAATGGATCAATATATGGTTTCGCTTGATTCATAGTCCATTCCTTTNCAGAAAAGACAAACATATTTTTTGGAAATGATGNGAGCNCNTCCTTTGGGGTGAAATAATTTGATCTGCGATCCATAAACCAATCGTAACCCACCCAAGCTAATGCGAAGAATGAAAAGGATGTNATCATTGAATAATAACTGCCNGGCTTCTCTTCAGGCTTGCTAAAGTTNGGTAGATAGTTAAGGGACGGTTGAAATGATTTTTTTCTCCACATTTGAAANCCCATACTTGTACCATGAAATGCCAGTCCAGTATAAAATCCTCTTCGAATAGAGCGTTCGACATAAGAAGGTCCTGTGTAAACCTTATATATATCATAGAACGAATGAAATTGCGGTAAACCCGTGGTGTCATCGTAATGAAAGGTTGCNACATCAGGAGTTTTTAAGGCTGGTTCAAAGAATATATTATCGAAATTTAACGTATCTCCTGAATGAAAAATAACATAACCATCTCTTCTTTGAACTTCATTGATTCTATCTCTAAACGAACGGCTTTGATGTATGATATAACCGTAATCATTATAGACAATATAGGTTTCATCTAACGGTATAGAATCTCTGGTTAATTCACCAGATAGAGTATAG
>PBCB01000015.1 GCA_002717765.1 Fidelibacterota bacterium
AGAAGAAGAAATAACAAGAATCCTTGGTGAAGTGCATGGTCGTGAAGGTAAAGAAGTTGTTGTTGCTCCTTATAAAGTTGGAGACTCGGTAAAGGTTATTGATGGGCCATTTGCGGATTTTAATGGTCATGTTAATGAAGTTAATGAAGAAAAACAAAAAGTTAAAGTCTCGGTTAGTATTTTTGGTAGATCAACACCTGTTGAGCTTGATTTTTTACAGGTAGAAATAGAAAAATAAATAAAAAATTATGGCAGCTAAAAAAATATCAAGTTATATCAAATTACAAATTCCTGCTGGACAAGCTAATCCGGCTCCACCTGTTGGTCCTGCACTTGGGCAGCATGGTGTTAATATTATGGAGTTTTGCAAAGCATTTAATGAAGCCACAAAAGAGCAAACTGGAATGATTATCCCTGTTGTAATTACAGTTTATGTGGATAGAAGTTTTACATTTATAACAAAAACTCCTCCAGCAGCTGTTTTATTAAAGAAAAAAGCTGGTGTCCCTAAAGGATCTGGTGAGCCAAATAGAGAAAAAGTTGGCAAGGTAACAAATAAAGACCTCAAAGAAATTGCTGAAATGAAAATGAAAGATTTGAATGCCAATTCCGTTGAGATGGCTATGGAAATGATTAGAGGTACAGCTAGAAGTATGGGCCTTGAGGTTGATAATTAAATGAAATTGACAAAAAATAGAAAAAAAATTAAGTCCGAGCTTCAAGCAGAAAAAAAATATTCTGTAGCAGATGCGGTAAAAATGGTAAAATCATTTAAATTTACTAAATTTGACGAATCAATAGACTTGGCGATTAATTTAGGGGTAGACCCTAGGCATGCCGATCAAAATATAAGATTAACTACCTCGCTTCCGCATGGTACAGGAAAAGAGGTAAAAGTTTTAGTTGTTACTCAAGGTCCCAAGGAAAAAGAAGCTAAAGATGCTGGAGCAGATTATATTGGTAAAGAATTTTTAGATAAGCTTAAATCAGGATGGGATGATGTCGATAAGATTGTTGCTACACCTGATATGATGCCAGAACTAGGTAAGCTTGGAAAAGTATTGGGACCTAAAGGATTAATGCCAAATCCAAAAAGTGGAACAGTTACAACTGATATTTTAAATTCTGTAAAAGAGATCAAAGCAGGAAAAATTGAATTAAGAGTAGAGAAAAACGGCATCGTTCATGTTCAATGCGGTAAAAGTTCATTTGACGAAACTGCCCTTGAGGAGAATATTAAAACAGTTTATGAAACAATTATGAAAGCCAAACCATCATCTGTAAAGGGTACTTATTTTAAAAAAATGACTATTTCTTCCTCAATGGGCCCTGGTATAAAGATTGACCACGGAAATATATAAGATTATGCCAAGTACAAAAAATATTAATCAGCTAGAAGAGTTAACGGATAAGTTAAGTAGAGCAAAGGCGATCTATATCACTGAATACTTAGGGTTAAATGTTGAAGATATTACAAAACTAAGAAAAGATTTCCATTCTAGTGAAGTTGAATATAAGGTTACAAAAAATACACTTCTGAAACTTGCCGCAGAAAAAAATAATTTAAAAGGCTTGGATAAGTATTTAAACAAATCTACAGCGATCGCACTATCTTACGATGATCCAACAACCCCTGCCAAGGTGATTAAAAATTTTACTAAAGAAAATGATTTACCAGAAGTTAAAGGAATAGTTTTTGAAGGAGAAGTTCTTGATGGGAGCGAATTTAAGAGATTTGCAAATATCCCAACCAAGGAAGAGTCGCTTGCTAAAATGATAGCTCTTCTTAGGTCTCCATTGACTAAGGTGGTATGGGCTTTAAAATCACCAATGTCCAATTTTGGAAATATTTTAAATAATTTAAAAGATAATAAAAGCAATTAAGGAGCAAAAAGATGGCTGAAACAAAAAGAGCTGATGTTCTTACATATCTAGAAAACGCAAATATGATCGAAATTTCAGAATTGATTACTGAAATTGAAGAAAAATTTGGCGTTACTGCTGCTGCACCAGTAATGAGTGGTGCACCTGCAGCTGGCGGTGGGGAAGCACAAGCAGAAGAAAAAGATGAATTTGATGTTACGCTTACATCTGCTGGTTCATCAAAAATAAATGTTATTAAAGCCGTAAGAGGAATAACTAGCCTTGGATTAAAAGAGGCAAAAGAGTTAGTTGATGGTGCCCCAAAAGTGTTAAAAGAGGGTGTAGCTAAATCTGAAGCAGAAGAAATGAAAAAGCAGCTTGAAGAAGCTGGTGCATCAGTAGAGTTAAAGTAATAGACTTTAATTCTTATTTTTTTCATACAATTAAATTTTATAATTTTATAAATGGAGGCTTAATTGGCTACCACGTCCAATACGTACGCAGACCGCATATCATTTGAAAAAACTAAATCTGAAATAGAATTTCCTGATCTTTTAGCTGTTCAAATTGATGCATTTCAATCATTTATTCAAGAACATGAGCCTGAGGATGAAAGGTTGAATATAGGGCTGGAAGAGGTCTTTAAATCAGTTTTTCCGCTTGAGGATTCACATAAAAATTACGTTCTAGAGTATAAAAGCTATTTTTTAGGATTAGCTAAATACACCGCAGAAGAATGTATGGATAGAGGACTAACTTTTTCTGTTCCCTTGAAAGTAAGATTAGTTCTACATATAACTAATGAAGATGATAGAAGTAAGTATGATCAATCTATAGAGCAAGAAGTTTATTTTGGCAATATTCCTTACATGACAAATAAAGGAACTTTTGTTATTAATGGAGCAGAGAGAGTAATAGTTTCGCAGTTACAGCGTTCGCCTGGTGTTTTCTTTGATCAGTCTATCCATCCCAATGGAACAAAGTTATTTCAGGCTAGAATTATTCCATTCAGAGGATCCTGGGTAGACTTTACCACGGATATTAATGATTGCCTTTTTTGTATTATAGACAGAAGAAGAAAGTTTCCTGTCACAATGTTATTACGGGCACTTGGCTATTCAACTAATGCTGATATTTTTAAAGCATTTAATTGTATTGAAAAATTAAAGTTAAATAGCGCTGAAATCGATTCATATATTGGATCGACTGTCGTTGATGATGTTATTGATCAAAAAACTGGAGAAATTTTTCTAGAAGGTGGCGTTGAGCTTACTAATGATAATCTAGCTGAACTCAAAGAAGCGAAGGTAAAAACAATCGAAGTTGTCAATCAAAACAAAGATTTTCATTCAATGATGCTTCTAAATACAATGATTAAAGATCCAAGTAAGAACACTGAAGAAGCATTAAGTATTGTTTATCAGCTATTACGTTCTGGTGAGCCACCAAATCTTGAAACAGCACAAAAGTTTATTGAAAGAATTTTCTTTAATCCAAAAAAGTATGATTTAGGTGAAGTTGGCAGGTATAGATTGAATCAACAATTTGCTCTTAAAGTTCCGGTTGAAAGCACAGTGCTTACAATGGATGATATTATTCAGGTGATTAATTTTCTTGTTGATATGAGAAAAGGGGAAAGAGGATCAGATGATATTGATCATCTAGGAAATAGGCGAGTAAAATCAATTGGTGAACAATTAACCAATCAGTTTTCTGTTGCATTAAGTAGAATGCTAAGAACTATTTATGAAAGAATGAATCTTAGAGAACAGGAATCAATTACACCCCAAGATTTAATTAACTCAAGAGTAGTTACAACAGTTATCAATACATTTTTTGGTACTAGCCAATTATCTCAATTTGGCGATCAGACTAATCCTCTAGCAGAAGTTACTCATAAAAGAAGAATTTCAGCACTTGGACCTGGCGGATTAACGCGTGAGCGAGCAGGTTTTGAGGTAAGAGATGTACACTATACGCATTATGGCCGTCTGTGTCCAATTGAAACACCTGAGGGACCTAATATCGGATTAATTTCATCCCTTGCTCTTCTTGCTAAAGTAAATAAGCACGGATTTATCGAGGCACCTTATAGAAAAGTTATTAATAAAAACGGTGATGCTTTCGCAACTCATAAGGTTAAATATTTATCAGCTGACGATGAAGATAGAGTAATGATTGCTCAATCTGATGAACCACTTAAAGGAAAAGATGAAAAATTGACAAATGAAAATATTAGAGCAAGAATAAAAGGTGATTTTCCAATTGTTACTCCTGATAAAATTGAATTTATGGATGTTGCCCCAAACCAAATTTTGTCCGTTGCAGCATCATTGATTCCATTTCTAGAGCATGATGATGCAAACAGAGCACTGATGGGTTCGAATATGCAACGACAAAGCGTTCCTTTGATGAANCCAGATGCTCCAATTGTAGGTACGGGTATAGAAAGAAAAGTTGCGGTAGACTCAAGATCGGCAGTCGTTTCACCAGTTTCTGGCAGAGTTCATTATGTNGATTCTGAAAAAATTGTAATTAAAACCTATGATGTACCTGAAGATCTGACATTAATTGAAGGTGAAAACCTTGTAAGCNTTAAACTTCGAAAGTATAAAAGGACAAATCAAAATACTTCACAAAATCAACGCCCAATAGTCTCCGAAGGGGATAAGGTAAAAGTTGGCGATCCTATAGCTGATGGAACATCAACAAAAAATGGTGAGCTTGCTTTAGGAAAAAATGTGACGGTAGCATTTATGCCTTGGCGTGGTTATAATTTTGAAGATGCAATTGTTGTTAGTGAAAGACTAGTCAAGGAGGATTTATTTTCTAGTGTTCACGTAAATGAGGTTGAGCTTGAAGTAAGAGATACTAAAAGAGGTCAAGAAGAATTAACGCCTGAAATACCCAATGTAGGAGAAGATGCAACTAAAGAATTAAATGAGAATGGNATTATAAGAGTTGGTGCAAAAGTAAAGGATGGTGACATTATTATTGGTAAAGTCACTCCAAAAGGTGAAACTGATCCATCTCCAGAGGAAAAACTATTAAGAGCTATTTTTGGTGAAAAAGCTGGTGAAGTAAAAGATGCCTCTAAAAGAGCCGACCCTGATTTAAATGGAGTTGTAATTGGATCAAAATTATTTGAAAAAAGAAGTAAAAGTGCTAGGGCCGAAGAAAAGAAGAATATAATAGAACTTCAAAAAGAATCTGCTCATAAAAAGAAAGAATTAAAAGAATCCAGAGATGTAAAGCTTCTAGACCTATTAAAAAATGAAATCTCAAATGGCATAAGAGATATATCTTCGGGTAGAACTTTAATTAAAAAAGGCACAAAGCTAACCGCCAAAAGGTTAAAAAATTACAATCTAGAACGCTTTAATCAAGATGAAGCATGGGTAGAAAAACCGCAAGCTTGGAAAAAGCTTAAAGCAGTATGGAGGTCCTTCTGGAAAGAATGGAGGATTATCGAAGAAACTCTTGAAAGAGAAGTTTTTAAGCTCAGAATTGGCGACGAATTGCAACCAGGAATATTAAAACTCGCAAAGGTTGATATCGCGAACAAAAGAAAACTTCAGGTTGGCGATAAGATGGCAGGTAGGCATGGAAACAAAGGTATTGTTGCTACTGTAGTTCCAAGCGAGGACATGCCATTTTTAGAAGACGGTACACCTGTAGATGTAGTTTTAAACCCTTTGGGAGTTCCATCTAGAATGAATCTTGGTCAACTATACGAAACAATGCTTGGTTGGGCTGGTGATACTCTTGGTATTTCGTATGCTACGCCAGTGTTTAATGGAGCTACACCTTCCGAAGTTGAAAATGAATTAAAAAAAGCCAAACTCCCCTTAACTGGAAAAGCGCAATTAATCGATGGCAGAACTGGCGAAATGCTTGACAATCCAGTAACGGTTGGAAATATTTATATGATGAAATTAAGTCATATGGTTGAAGACAAAATGCATGCTAGGTCTACTGGTCCTTATTCATTGGTCACACAACAGCCATTAGGGGGAAAAGCTCAGTTTGGCGGACAAAGGTTTGGAGAAATGGAATGCTGGGCACTTGAAGCTTATGGTGCCGCTCATACACTCCAAGAAATACTTACAGTTAAATCAGATGATGTAGAAGGTAGATCTAAAGTTTACAATGCCATTGTAAAAGGTGAAGATTTACCACCATTTGGTGTCCCTGAATCCTTTAATGTTCTCATTAAAGAGCTTCAAGGTCTTGGTTTAGATTTAGAATTAGATTAATGGAGAATTACTTTGACTTTCATTCAAACAAATAAATTAGATACAAGTAAAGGCTTTTCATCAATAACCATCGGCCTTGCTTCTCCAGAGAGTGTTCTGCAGAAGTCTTATGGTGAAATAATCAAACCTGAAACGATTAACTATAGGTCTTATAAACCAGAAAAAGATGGATTATTCTGTGAAAAGATCTTTGGCCCTGTAAAAGACTACGAATGTCATTGCGGGAAATATAAAGGGATCAGATACAGAGGGATAATTTGCGATAGATGTGGAGTTGAAGTAACAAGAAAAAAAGTTCGTAGAGATAGGATGGGGCACATTACCTTAGCAGTTCCTGTTGTGCATATATGGTATCTTAGATCGATTCCATCAAAACTAAGCTATCTTGCAGGTATATCAACAAAGGATTTAGAAAAAATTGTTTATTATGAACAGTTTCTTGTTATTGAACCAGGTAAAAGTGATGCAACTCAGTTTACCATTATTGATGAAGATGAATATATGGAATATGAAAGAGCATATGGCTTTGATGCTGTTTCAGAAGAAGATCGTGAAAATGAAGATTATTTCTATGCAACAATGGGTGGTGAAGCGCTTAGAGAAATGCTTTCAAGGATGAATTTGGTTGAATTAAGAAGAGAGATGGAAGATGTATTAAAA
This sequence comes from Fidelibacterota bacterium, assembly GCA_002717765.1. The sequence goes on from PBCB01000015.1 coordinate 6,780, forward strand.
AATTCAAAGTCTAAACAGAAAAGAGAAGAAGCATTAAAGAGATTGAAAGTGGTAAAATCTTTTCTTGTTGATATTTCAACTGTAAAAAAGATAAATAAACCTGAATGGATGGTTATATCTATTCTTCCTGTTATTCCACCTGAACTTAGACCGCTTGTTCCTCTTGATGGGGGTCGTTTTGCTGCAAGCGACTTAAATGATTTGTATAGAAGAATTATTATAAGGAATAATCGCCTCAAGCAATTAATGGAAATAAAAGCTCCTGATGTTATTCTTCGAAATGAAAAAAGAATGCTGCAGGAATCAGTTGATGCACTTTTTGATAATAGCAGACGTAAAACTGCAATAAGAAGTGGTACTCGAAGACCTTTAAAATCAATCTCTGATATGATTAGAGGGAAAACTGGAAGATTTCGCCAAAACCTTCTTGGTAAAAGAGTCGATTATTCAGGAAGATCTGTTATCGTCGTTGGTCCTGAGCTAAGCCTTCACGAATGNGGACTCCCTAAAAATATGGGATTAGAGCTTTTCAAGCCACATATGATAAGCGAACTTATGTCTAGAGGGNATGCACAGACTCCAAGAAGNGCTAANNTAATGATAGAAGATAAAGATCCAATAGTATACAAAGTTCTAGAGTATGTTGTTAGGGATCACCCTGTTTTATTAAATCGCGCTCCAACCCTTCATAGATTGGGGATTCAAGCTTTTCAGCCTGTTCTTGTTGATGGAAAAGCTATAAGAATTCACCCATTGGTATGNTCAGCTTTTAATGCTGACTTTGATGGTGATCAGATGGCAGTGCACGTTCCATTATCGCTATCTGCACAAATGGAGGCACGCATTTTAATGCTTTCTAGTCATAATATTTTGCATCCAGCAAATGGAAAGCCTTTAGCTTTGCCATCACAAGACATGGTTTTAGGTACATATTATTTNACCCGNACCAAAGAAGGCTGCAAAGGCGAAGGCAAAACCTTTGGTTCTTTCAATGAAGTATTGCTTGCTTATGAAGGTAGNGCTGTTGATGTAAATGCTATTATTAATGTTCGCCATAATGGTGAATGGCATAAGAATACTTGTGTTGGAAGAGTAATTATCAATTCAATTATTCCTTCTGAAATGGGCTATATTGATGACACAATTGATAAAAAACGCTTAAGTAGCCTTGTGAATGAAATATATTTATTAGCTGGAAATAAAAAAACNGTTACTTTTCTTGATANNTTAAAAACCCTTGGTTTTGATGCAGCTACAAAAGCAGGTCTTTCAATTGCAATTAGTGATATTCAAATTCCTGANTCTAAGNATGATATTATAAATGAAGCTCAAAAAGAAGTTGATGGAATTAAAGAAAAATATCAAAGACATGTTCTTACTGATGGAGAAAGATATAATAAAGTTATTGATGTTTGGACGCATGCCACAAATACTGTAGCGTCAACAATGATGGATGGTATGAAATCAAGCGANCANGGCTTTAATCCTGTTTATATGATGGCNGANTCTGGCGCNAGAGGNTCTCAGGACCAGATTAAACAGCTAGCTGGTATGCGCGGATTGATGGCTAAACCGCAAAAATCAATGACGGGTGGTAAGGGTGAAATTATCGAATCTCCTATTACCTCAAATTTTAAAGAAGGTTTATCTGTTCAAGAGTATTTTATTTCAACTCATGGAGCGAGAAAAGGTTTAGCTGATACAGCGCTTAAAACTGCCGATGCGGGATATCTTACTCGTAGACTCGTTGATGTTGCTCAGGATGTTGTTATTTCCGAAGTAGACTGTGGGACAATCAATGGAATACTGGCAGATGATCTGAAGGAAGGTGAAGATATAATTGAACCATTATCTGAAAGAATATTAGGGAGAACGCTTCTTGAAGATTTCATTGAAGATGGAAAAGTCTTAGTTAAATCTGGCACTATGGTTAGAGATGATGAAGCCAAGCTGGTTGCTGATAGTAATGTTGAATCTTTAAGAATAAGATCTGTTCTAACTTGTGAATCGCTAAGAGGTGTTTGCGCAAAATGCTATGGATGGAATCCTTCAAATCATAAATTAGTGGACCTTGGAACTTCTGTTGGTATTCAAGCCGCGCAAAGTATTGGAGAACCAGGAACCCAGCTTACTCTTCGTACTTTTCATATTGGAGGTACAGCTACTAGAATTATTGAGCAATCTGAAATGCAAACAAAACGCGCTGGAACTGTTAAATTTTCGGAAAATTTAGAAGTTGCAAAGGCAAAGGATTCCTCCGGGATAAGCGTAATAAGGTGNATGGTTAGACATGCTAAGATCACAATAATGTCTTCAGATGGAAAGAAAACTAGTGATTACAATGTTCCTTATGGTGCAAATCTAAATGTTNATGATGGAGAGAAGGTGAAGGCTGGAACTATTTTGTTTCAGTGGGATCCATACACTGATGTGATATTAGCTAGGCAAACAGGCACGGTAGAGCTCAAGGATTTTATCGAAAATGAGACCTACCAAGTTGAAGCTGTTGAAGGTGGAAAAAAACAAATGGTTATTGTTGAATCTAAAGATCGAAACCTTAGTCCGCATATTGAAATTATTGATTCGAAAGGATCTATTCTTGCAGGTGGAACAATTCTTCCAGTCACGGCAAATTTAACCGTAAGGCAAGGCGAAAAAGTAAATAGAGGTCAAACATTGGTAAAAATACCAAGAGCTATTGGTAAAACTCGTGATATTACTGGAGGGNTGCCCCGAGTTACTGAATTATTTGAATCTCGAAAGCCNGCTGACCCTGCTGTAGTTACGGAAATTGATGGTGTTGTCAGTTTTGGGGAAACCAAAAGAGGTATAAGGAAAATTAGTATAACCGGTGTAGACGAAGGAGTTAAAACTTACTCTATTCCTTATGGAAAGCATGTTGTAGTTCATGAAGGAGATAAAATCATAGCTGGTACTTCCCTATGTGAAGGTAGTATATCGCCAGTTGATATATTAAGAATCTTAGGACCGAATAAAGTTAGAGAGTATTTAGTTAATGAGATTCAAGAGGTATATAGATTACAGGGTGTAAAAATTGATGATAAACATATAGAGGTAATTGTAAGGCAGATGATGCAGAAAGTAAGCATTGATGATACGGGCGATTCAACCTTTTTGCCAAAAGATAGAGTTAACAGGGCAGAATTCTTTGAAACAAATGAAAAATTAACATCTATGGTTGTTATAACTGATTCTGGTGATTCTGAATATGAAGAAGACATGTTAGTTGATAAAAAAGAATATCTAGAAACAAATAAATCTCTTAAAGAAGAGAAAAAGAAACCTGCTAAATCTCGAAAATCTAAACCAGCAACGTTTGAACCATTGCTTATGGGAATTACGCAGGCATCACTTAATACAGAAAGCTTTATCTCTGCTGCATCTTTTCAAGAGACAACTCGAGTTCTAACTGATGCTTCTACATCTGGAAAAACAGATTACTTGAGAGGCCTTAAGGAAAATGTTGCTGTCGGTAGATTAATCCCTGCCGGTACGGGATCTCCTCATTTAAGAGATATAATGGTTAAAAACCCCGAAGCTACTAATGATCCTAAAGAAGAAAAAGATTCCAAAGAAGAATCTGTTAAGACGTCAAAAAGCTTAAAATAATATTAACAAAAAAATTACAAATTAGAATTATTAAAATGTTTAAAAATATGTTAATTTTGTAGGCTTTAATGGAAATGAAATGCCGACGATAAACCAATTAATAAGACAAGGTAGAAAAAGAATTACCAAAAAAAGTGCAACGCCAGCACTAAAAGGTAATCCTCAAAAACGTGGAGTATGCACTCGTGTTTATACTACTACACCTAAAAAACCTAATTCTGCTCTACGAAAAGTAGCTAGGGTTAGATTAACTAATGGAATAGAGGTTAATGCCTATATTCCTGGTGAGGGGCATAATTTGCAAGAGCACTCAATAGTCTTGATTGAAGGTGGTAGAGTTAAAGATTTACCTGGAGTGCGTTATCATGTAGTTAGAGGAACCCTTGATACAGCTGGTGTTACAGATAGAACTACTAGTCGTTCTAGGTATGGAGCAAAAAAGCCTAAAGCATAATTATGAGAAGAAGAAGACCAGAGAAAAGAAAGATTCTTCCAGATCCAATTTATAATGATCTTGAAGTTGCAAAATTTATGAATTACTTGATGCTTGATGGCAAAAAGGGTATAGCTGAGCATATTTTTTACAATGCAATGGATTACGTTAAAACAAGAACAAAAAAAGAGGGTAGAGAGATTTTTCAATTAGCAATTAAGAATGCCTCTCCATCTCTTGAGGTTAAGTCCAGGCGAATTGGTGGAGCTAATTATCAAGTCCCAATAGAAGTGCCAAAACATAGACAGTTTTTTCTAGCATCTCATTGGCTAATTGATTCCGCTAGGTCTAGATCTGGAAAATCTATGGCAGATTGTCTAGCCTTAGAGCTTATTTCTGCTGCAAACAACGAAGGTGGAGCAATAAAGAAAAAGGAAGATACGCATAGAATGGCAGAGGCCAATCGAGCGTTTGCACATTTTAGATAATAATGAAGAAAATTTTATTAGATAACGTTCGTAATATTGGTATAATGGCCCATATTGACGCAGGTAAAACTACTCTGACTGAGAGAGTTCTTTTTTATACAGGTAGAACCCATAAGATTGGCGAAGTGCATGATGGTGGTGCAACAATGGATTGGATGGAGCAGGAAAAAGAGCGGGGAATAACAATAACTTCTGCTGCAACAACTGCAATTTGGGATGATCATCGAATTAATATCATTGATACACCGGGTCACGTTGATTTTACAGTTGAAGTAGAGCGTTCATTAAGAGTTTTGGATGGTTCATGTGCAGTTTTCTGTGCTGTAGGGGGAGTAGAGCCGCAGAGTGAGACTGTCTGGAGACAGGCTGATAAGTATGGTGTTCCAAGAATAGCTTTTGTAAATAAAATGGATAGAATTGGAGCAGATTTTTATAATGTTTTAGAAATGATTAAAGAACGACTTGGCGCAAATCCTCTTCCAATTGTTTTACCCATAGGATCTGGTGATCTTTTTACTGGAATTATTGATCTAATCTCTATGAAAGCAATTTTATATAATGAATCATCTTTGGGTGCCCATTTTGATGTTGGTGAAATACCTTCTGACATGAAGGATGAAGCTGAAAAATGGAGGCATCATTTAATTGAAGAAACTGCAGGTTATGATGAGCATCTTCTAGAGAAATATTTAGATGAACAAGAAATAACTGAAGATGAATTAAAAACTGCAATACGTAAAGGCTGTCTTGATAATACTTTTGTTCCAACTTTATGTGGATCTGCATTTAAAAATAAAGGAGTTCAACGTCTCCTCGATGCTGTAAATGATTTTTTACCCTCCCCGATGGATATAGGATCTATTTCAGGATTTGACCCTAATGATTCTGATATTGAAATGAAAAGAAACCCAAGCGAAGATGAGCCATTTAGCGCTTTAGCATTTAAAGTCATGACAGACCCGTATGTTGGAAAATTAACATTTATGCGAGTTTATTCAGGCAGATTGGCTGCTGGATCCTATGTAATGAATCCAAATACCGGAAAACGAGAAAGAATAAGTAGAATCCTTTTAATGCATGCTAATAAAAGAGAAGAATTAGATCAGGTAGTTGCAGGTGAAATTGTTGCAGCTGTTGGATTAAAAAACTCTCATACTGGTCATACTTTATGTGAAGAGAAAAAAGAAATTTTACTTGAGTCAATGGAGTTTCCTGAGCCTGTTGTTGAAGTATCCGTTGAGCCAGCTACTAAAGCAGACCAAGATCAGCTATCCAAAGGCCTTGCAAAGCTTGCCGAAGAAGATCCAACATTTAAAGTTTCTATACACCCAGAAACCGGTCAAACAATTATAGCTGGAATGGGAGAATTACACTTGGAAGTGCTAGTGGATCGCCTATTAAGAGAATTTAAGGTTAAGGCAAATGTTGGCACGCCTCAAGTTGCATATACAGAGGCAATTACAAAGAGAGTTGAAAAAGTAGATGTAAAATTTGCCCGTCAATCTGGTGGTCGCGGCCAATACGGTCATGTTGTTATTAATGTTGAGCCAAATGAGGCTGGCAAGGGTTATCATTTTGAAAATAAGATTGTAGGTGGAGTAATACCCAGGGAATATATACAGCCTGTGAGCGAAGGAATGCAGGAGGCATTGAAGAATGGTGTTTTAGCTGGCTATCCCATTGAAGATGTTAGGGTTGAATTAGTATATGGTTCATATCATGATGTTGATTCATCGGAAATTGCATTTAAAGTTGCTGGATCAATGGCAATTCAAGAAGGTTGCAAGAAAGCATCTCCAGTATTAATGGAGCCAATGATGAGTGTAGAGGTTGTTGTTCCTGAAGAATACCTAGGAGATGTAATGGGCGATATAAATTCTAGGCGAGGAAATATCGATGAAATGGGACAGCGAAAAGATGCCCATGTATTAAATGCGACTGTGCCACTAGCAAAAATGTTTGGATATGCTACAGATTTAAGATCCATAACGCAAGGACGAGCTGTTTTTCATATGGAATTTTCAAACTTTAAAGAAGTNCCTAGCTCAGTAAAAGAAGAAATTATTGAACAGGTACACGGTAAGGCTTCATAGTAGTTATGGCAAATCAAACAATTCGAATCAGTCTAAAAGCTTACGATCATTCATTGATAGATAAATCAANAGAAAAAATTGTTAAGACTGCAAAGTCAACTGGTGCAATTATTTCAGGACCAATTCCGTTGCCTACCAAAAGAACTATATATACTGTACTTAGATCACCATTTGTTGATAAAAAATCAAGAGAACAGTTTCAAACAAAAATTCATAAACGATTAATTGATATTCTTAATTCAACACCAAAAACAGTAGAAGCGCTAATGAAATTAGACTTACCTGCTGGTGTTGATATTGAAATAAAGGTATAATGTTGTGCGTGGTTTAATTGGAAAAAAAATTGGAATGACACAAGTATTTAGCGATAATGGACATGCAATACCNGTAACAGTTGTTCAGGCTGGTCCNTGTGTGGTTACTCAAGTAAAAACAAAATCTAGCGATGGATATGATGCTATTCAAGTTGGATATGGAGANCTTAAAGAAAAACATTCTAATAAGGCTCAATTAGGTCATTTTAACCATGGAAATTCAAAGCCAAAAAAATATATTGCAGAATTTTTACCTGTTTCAAATTATGAATATAAGACTGGTCAAGAATTTGGAGTTTCTCTATTTAAACCTGGTGAGCTTGTATCTGTTTCNGGTAACTCAAAAGGTAAAGGGTTTTCTGGNGTTATGAAAAGACACGGTTTTGGCGGTGGACCAAAAACGCATGGACAAAGAGAACATCCCAGGTCACCNGGATCGATTGGTCAAGCATCCGACCCTTCTCGAGTGTTTAAAGGAATGAAGATGGCAGGACAATACGGAAATAAGAAAGTNTCNACAAGNAATTTAGAAATTGTATCTGTTAATAAAGATAATAATCAATTACTTATAAAAGGNGCCATTCCAGGGCCANATAATGGTATAATATTTATTTCGAAGTANTTATGAAGTTAGATGTATTAAAAATTGATGGAACCAAGAGCTCAGCGATAACATTAGATGACTCAGTGTTTGGTATTGAACCAAATCATCACGTTGTTCATCAAGCAGTAGTAAGTGAACTTTCCAATAGCAGGCAAGGCACTCATTCATCTAAGAATAGGTCAATGGTTAGAGGTGGCGGAAAAAAGCCTTGGAAGCAAAAAGGTCGTGGTGTTGCTAGAGCTGGTACTAATAGATCTCCAATCTGGAAAGGTGGAGGTGTTGTTTTTGGGCCAGAACCCCATAAATATANTAAAAAAACTACNAAAAAGATGCGTCGCTTAGCACGTAAATCCGTTCTATCAGATAGAGTGCAGAATGGTAAATTTATAGTTATTGATGATATATCGCTGGATGAACCTAAAACTAAGCTATTAGTGAATTTATTGTCTTCATTAAAATTGACTAATAGCAAGATAACTCTTTTGGTTGATTCTGAAAAAAATAANTTATTTTTAGCTGCAAGGAATATACCAAATGTTTACCTAGTAGAATCACTCCGNGCAAGCACTTATGATCTTATTGATTGNGATGTGATTGTAGCTGAGAAATCCGGAGCAGAACTATTAAATAACCAATTAAATGCTAAACAATAATATGCCTGTAGATTACCAAAAGATTATAATCAGACCTATTTTTACTGAAAAAATGAGCAGGCTTGAAGAAGAGAGAAAATACTCATTCCAGGTTCAATTTGGAGCTAATAAGTTAGAAATAAAAAATGCTGTTGAGTCAATGTTTGATGTTAAAGTACAAAAAGTATCAACAATGAATCGTATTGGTAAAGAAAAAAATATGACTGTTAGAAGCGGNGGGAGAACTATTAGAACAAATGGTAAGAGATCTAATTGGAAAAAAGCGCTAGTTACCCTTAAAGAGGGTGAAAGNATTGATTTATTAGATACGGATGCGAGTAATTAATGGGAGTTAGAAATTTAAAACCTACGACTCCAGGAAGTCGTTTTGCCTCCAGAAGTGATTTCTCTGAGATTACAAAACACACCCCTGAAAAAAGTTTGACCAAAGCATTGAGGAAAACTGGTGGACGAAATAATCGCGGCAGGATTACCTCTAGGCATATTGGAGGAGGCCATAAACGTAGATATAGAATCATTGATTTCAAAAGAGATAAGTTTGATATACCAGCTAAAGTTTCAGCAATTGAATATGATCCAAATCGTTCTGCAAATATTGCATTACTTTTTTATTCTGATGGCGAAAAAAGGTATATTATTGCACCATCTGATATGAAAGTCGGAGATGAGATCGTAAGNGGAGAAAATGCACCATTAAAACCTGGNAATGCACTTCCTTTGGGTAAGATAGCATCTGGAATGTTTGTTCATAATATTGAACTAATTCCAGGATGCGGTGGAAAGATGGCAAGAAGNGCNGGGTCATCCGCTCAAGTCATGGCNCATGATGATGGGTTTACAACATTAAAACTTCCATCTGGAGAAATTAGACTGATTAGAGAAGAGTGCTTCGCAACCATTGGAGAAGTTGGAAATAAGTCACATGAGCAAATAATATCTGGTAAAGCAGGTAGATCGCGCTGGTTGGGTAAGCGCCCTAAAGTCCGTGGCGTTGTAATGAATCCAGTTGACCATCCTCATGGAGGAGGNGAAGGAAAATCTTCTGGNGGTAGGCATCCAGTATCACCATGGGGTCAACCAGCAAAAGGCTATAAAACACGTAAAAAGAATAAAAAATCAAATGAATATATTGTGAAGAGGAGAAAATAATTATGGCTCGCTCTTTAAAAAAAGGACCTTTCGTTGATCCAAAATTAGTAAAAAAGATTGAAAAGATAAATGATAGCGGNAAAAAGAAAGTTATCAANACATGGTCGAGAAGGTCAATGATTACACCAGATTTTGTGGGACATACATTTGCCGTGCANAATGGAAATAAATTCATTCCAGTTTTTGTTTATGAAAATATGGTTGGACATAAATTAGGTGAATTTTCACCTACAAGAACATTNAGACTTCANTCCGGTGATAGGAAGAANTAGTTGCTATGGAAGCCAAAGCTATTACAAGACATATCAGACAATCGCCTAGAAAAATTAGAATACTACTAGATGAACTAAGAGGCAGCAATGTTGATAAAGCGATGAATTTCCTTCATTTTTCAAAAGCCAAGGCAGCATATCAGATAGAAAAAACATTAAGCTCAGCTGTTTCAAATTTAATGAACAGTTCTGATGAAGATAATATATCAGTTGATAAAATTTATATAAAAGAATGTTTTGCAGATGGCGCTCCACATNTAAAAAGATTTAGAGCTGCATCAATGGGTCGCATTTCAAGAATAAATAAGAAATCGTCTCATTTAACTATAATCGTATCTGATGAAAAGAAATAGGAGAACAGTTTGGGTCAAAAAACACATCCAGTAGGCTTTAGATTACAAATAAATAAAAATTGGAAATCTACATGGTTTACTGAAAATTCTTTTGCATCTGAATTAGAGAGTGATGTAAAAATACGTAAGTATTTAAATGCCAGACTGCCAAATGCTGGAATTTCTAAAGTTGATATCAGCCGTACATCTAAAACAATTACAATTACAATTTTTACAGCTAGGCCAGGAATAGTAATTGGAAAGGGCGGCGAAGAGGTTAACAGATTAAAAGATGAAGTAAAGCAGTTAACGAACACTTCTTCGAAAGCCGATGGTGATACAAAAAATGTTCAAATTAATATTTCTGAAATAAAACGCCCAGAGCTAGATGCTGCCCTTGTTGGTGCAAACATTGCACATCAATTAAAAAAGAAGGTTTCATACCGCCGCGTTGTAAGTAANGTGATACANTCAACNATGNGAATGGGTGCTGATGGAATACGAATCAATGTTGCTGGACGNCTAGGTGGCGCTGAGATTGCNCGTAGTGAGAAATTCTCTGAAGGAAGAGTNCCNCTGCATACGCTTNGAGCAGATATAGATTACGTATTAACGGAAGCTTATACTCAATATGGAATCATTGGTATAAAAGTTTGGATTTGNAATGGAGAGTCAGGCAAGTAGATAAGTTATGTTAGAACCAAAAAAAACTAAATATAGAAAACACCATCGTGGAAATCGTAGAGGTATGGCTAAGGGTGGCAATTACGTCGCTTTTGGCTCATATGGCTTAAAAGCAACAGAGTCTGGCTGGATAACTAGTCGCCAGATTGAAGCATGTCGTATTTCAATCACTAGAGTGGTCAGGAAAATAGGAAAGATGTGGATTCGGATATTTCCAGATAAACCAATTACCAAAAAACCAGCTGAAACCAGAATGGGAAAAGGTAAGGGGTCCCCAGAGTATTGGGTTGCCGTAGTTAAACCTGGAAGAATATTATTTGAGGTTGATGGAGTGGATAGAAAAGGTGCTGAACAAGCATTTCATAATGCATCAAATAAACTTCCAATCAAAACTAAAATTGTCAGTAGAAGAGAATTGTAATGAAAAAAAGCGACCTAAGTGAATTAAAAATTTCAGATATAGATATGAAGCTTGAAGAAAACCAGACTAAGCTTCAAAGCTTGCGCTTTCAAAAAGCACTTCAACAGCTAGAAGATCCGCTCGAGATTAAATCATTAAAAAAAGAAATAGCTCAATTATTAACGATTAAAAATGAATTTATTAAAGGGATTAGATTAGATGAGGATGCCTCATGAGTGATAGAAAAAAACAAGTTTTAGTTGGTGAGGTAGTAAGTGATAAGATGGATAAAACTGTCGTTGTGCAGGTTACCAGAAAAATTCCCCACCCTGTTTATGGAAAAATATTAAAAAGATTTAAGAAATATAATTCTCATATTACAAATGTAAGTCCAAAAATTGGTGACATAGTAAAGATCTCATCAACGAGACCTATAAGCAAAACTAAGCGTTGGCGCGTAAGTGAGATTGTTAGAGAGTCTGTTAAAATAGGTTAATAAGTGATACAGCAAGAAACAAGATTAAAGGTGGCTGATAATTCAGGTGCAAGAGAAGTCCTTTGCTTTAAGGTCCTCGGTGGTAGCCGCAGGAGATACGCATCTTTAGGCGATATTATCGTTGTTACTGTAAAACAAGCAATCCCAGATGGTATGGTAAAGAAGGGTCAAGTTTCAAGGGCTGTAGTAGTTAGGACTAGAAAAGAAGTTAGAAGATCAGATGGATCATATATTCGTTTCGATGATAATGCTGCAGTTTTATTGAATGAGGCAGGTGAACCTAGAGGCACAAGGGTTTTGGGTCCGGTAGCTAGAGAACTACGGGAAAGTGGTTACATGAAAATAATTTCAATGGCACCGGAGGTTTTATAGCATGCGATTAAAAACTGGTATGAATGTCAAGGTAATCAGTGGAAACCATAAAGGTAAAGAAGGAAAAATTTTAAGGATTTTAAAAGATAAAAATCGCGTAGTCATTGAAGGTATTAATTTGATAAAAAAACATACTCGACCAACTCAAGATAATCCTAAAGGTGGTATCATAGAGCGTGAAGGTTCTTTACATATTTCCAATGTAATGCATTTACATAACGGAAGCCCTTCTCGTATTGGATATAAAAAACTTGAAGATGGTACTAAGGTGAGAATTTCATCAAAAAGCGGTGAGGAGATCAAAGATTGATGGCTAAAAAAAATGCAATAAGATCTGAAGTTCCAAATCTAAGGAAAAAATATAAGGAAATGGTTATTCCTGCAATGATGAAGCAATTCAATTATAGTAATTTAATGGAGGTTCCAAGAATAACTCATGTTTCAATCAATATGGGAATTGGAGATGGAAAAGATAATCCAAAGAAATTAGAAAGCGGGTTAAATGAGCTTACTTTAATTGCAGGGCAAAAACCTGTAGTTACTAGATCTCGTAAGGATATATCAAATTTTAAAATAAGACAAGGTTTCCCTGTTGGATGTAAGGTCACGATTCGCGGAAATCGAATGTATGATTTTATTGAAAGATTAATTTCTGTCGCGCTACCTCGAACTAGAGACTTTAGAGGCTTATCATTTAAATCATTTGATGGAAGGGGAAACTTTTCATTTGGTGTAAAAGAACAAATTATTTTTACAGAAATTGATTATGATAAAATTGATAGTATTCGTGGAATGGACATTAATTTTTCAACTAGTGCACAGTCAGATGAGGAATCATATTGGCTTCTTAAATTAATTGGACTACCGTTACGTGAAAAACCACAAAAAAACGAAGAAAGTGTTGAGGTTAATTGATGGCACGAAAATCACTAATTGTCAAAGCCAAAAGAAAGCCAAAATTTAGCACAAGAGAGTATAATCGCTGTTTTAATTGTGGCCGTGCTGATGGGTATATGAGAAAATTTGGCTTATGTAGAATATGTTTTAGGGAAATGGCGCTTAGAGGGGAAATCCCTGGCGTAATAAAGGCTAGCTGGTAAGGAGAATTTATGTCAATGACTGATCCTGTATCTGATATGTTAACGAGAATACGCAATGCTATGGCTGTTGATAAAAGATTCGTGGATATTCCATCATCAAATTTGAAAAAAAGAATAGCATTTGTTCTTAAAGAAGAAAATTACATAAAAGATTTTATTTTTATTAAAGACGGAATTGATCAGAAGATTAGAATATTTATTAAATATGACCATAAAGGTGAAGCTGTAATTTCAGGAATTGAAAGAATCAGCAAGCCTGGAAGAAGGGTTTATGTTAGCAGGAATGAAATTCCAAGAGTTTTAGATGGATTAGGAATATCTATCCTCTCTACGTCGAAGGGCGTACTTTCAAATAAAGTTGCTAAGCGATTTGGTATAGGAGGAGAAGTACTTTGTAACGTATGGTAATAAATTATGTCAAGAATTGGTAAGAAAAATATAAATATCCCAGAAAAAGTCAGAGTAGAAATAACAAATGACTTGATTAAGGTTAATGGCCCTAAGGGAAGTCTTAATGTTTCAGTAAATGCTGAGATAAATATTCTTCAAAATGAAAATATACTAACGGTTGAACGTCCGTCAGATTCTAGAAATCATCGAGCATTACATGGAACTACTCGTCAATTAATCGCTAATGCAGTAATTGGAGTTTCTGAAGGATTTAATAGGGATTTGGAAATAAGAGGTGTCGGATATCAGGCAAATATGGATGGAAAATATTTAGTTTTACAACTTGGTTTTTCTCATGAAATTTTCTTTGAACCACCCGAAGGGATAGAAATTAAAGCAAATAAAACAGAAATAACCGTTTCCGGTATAAACAAACAATTAGTTGGTGAAGTATCAGCAAAAATCAGATCGTTTAGAAAGCCTGAACCATACAAAGGAAAAGGTATAAGGTATAAAGATGAGTACGTACGATCAAAGCAAGGTAAAACTGTTGGTGGGGCTACTGCATGATCCATAAATCATCAAAGCAAGAAATGCGAAATCTACGTAGAAGAAATCGTAGTAAGCGTAATAATGTAGCTCATCCAACAAAACCTCGCTTAGTTGTTTCAAAATCAATTAAGCATATTTCTGCTCAAGTTGTAGATGACCACACGAGAACCACCTTGGTATCTTCATCATCAA
>PBCB01000016.1 GCA_002717765.1 Fidelibacterota bacterium
CATATAAAATATTATTGTTATAATTTTATATATCAATAATGGCAATAGTCTATCATTTATTAACAATGGAGGAAAAATGAAAATTAAAAATTTATTGATCTCAAATATGCTATTTGCATCCATATTATTTGGCCAAACAAATTCAGATGAAGCCGTTGTAGGAAATCTTAGCTATTTAGAGATTCACCCTGGAAAAGAAGCATCTTTTGAAAAGGCAGTTAGTGCCCATGTAAAAAAATATCATGGAGTAGACCAGTGGAGTCAATGGGGAGGAAAAGTTGTTAATGGAAAACGAGGTGGTCAATATGTAGTTGGATCTAGCGGCCATACTTGGACTGATTATGCCGAACGCAAAACATCCAAAGCTCACAATGATGAATGGTCTGCTATTGTTCAAAGGCATGTTAAAGGAACAAGCGGTTCAACTTTCTATGTAAAGGACAATGAAGCAAGTTATAATGATCGCTATGCTCCAATGTGGGTAACTAATATCTATTACACAAAACCTGGAAAATTGCAGACTATGCAATCCATACTAAGGAAGGCAGCGAAAGTTCGTGAAAAAACCAAATCTGATTTTAGTCGTGGCATTTACTATAATGTTTCAGGAGGAGATCAAGATGGTTTGATTTATGAAGTAAGCAGAATGGATGATTTGAGCGATATGGAAGGAGAATCTCCAAGCATTATGGATCAATGGCTAAAGGTTCATGGGCAAAAAGATTGGGATTCAATGACTGATAGCTGGTGGGGAAGTTTTTCTAAATCTGAAACAGAAGTTGTTCAACGCATTCCAGGGATGAATACTCCTCAAGAATAAAAACATAAGGAAATAAATATTATGATACGAAGTTTCTTTACAACAATATTGTTATCAGCAGCTCTTTTCTCTCAATCAGAAGCATACGATGCGCTAAAGGTACTTGAACCGTTTATTGGTGAATGGTTTTCAAAACACAAGAGTATAGGGGTATTTGAAGGCCTTCCAAATAATGAAGAAATAATATCTACAACCAAATACGAATGGATTACTGATAAATCAGCTGTATTAGAAACTTGGAGATCTACATCTGCAAATAATGAAGAAAAAAGGGTAAATGTTGGTAGTATAGTATATTCGTTAGATCCATCAACGAATACTATTAAAACAAAACATTTTGGATATGATGGAAAAGTCTATTGGTCAGGGAAAGGATGGATTGAATCAAAAGATAGCACTATATACATTTATGTTGAAGAGCTAACCATTAATGGCACTAAGACAAACTATACAAATGTAAAAACATTGGCTAATGACTCTACAATTGAAAATCAGTATATAAATTTTATGCAGAATGGCAAAGCGTTAAAAAATCAACCAATGCAAACAATGAGGCGCTCTAGTAATAAGTCAGATTGAAAATAAGTGTTACTGATTTAAATATTTCTCAAAATCCTCTTTACTAAGAGATTTATAGTAATCAAGCATTCCTTTTTCTGTCATCAATTTTTCGATATCTTTAATTTCCATCGGAACAAAATCCGAAACAAGCTCATAACCTGTTTTAGTAATCACAATTAAATCTTCCAATCGAATATAGATATTTTCTTCTGGAACTCGTAATGCAGGCTCTATGGTAAATACCATTCCAGGAAGTAACATTTTTGAATGGTCACCAACATCATGAGTTGCCATACCCACACCATGTCCTAGGCTACCATAGGATGACCGCTTATATCTATTTACAAAATTCTTTGCAGCTTTTTGGTGATGCGGCTGATCAAACTTTGCAGAATTAAGGATGCTTTCCATTTTCCTCGCAGCTTTTTTTCTAACATCCTTTGGTCTGACATTGGGTTTTATATATTCTAGGATAGCTTTATAGCATTGTAGATAGAAATTATATAGCTGAGCCTGTTCTTTTGAGAATTTTCCATTGACAGGAATCATTCTAGTGATATCGCTCATATAATAATTATAATCTGGTGAGTAATCCATCAAAAACAAATCTCCATCAACTAGTTTATCCTTTTTTTCGTGGTAGTGAGGCATATATGCATTTGACCCATTCGCAATTAGAGAATAATAGGCATCACCTTGAGCGCCATTGATATGATAAATGTATTTTGCCATACCATCAAGTTCGTATTCATACAACCCAGGCTTAGCTGATCGCATTGCTTCCATCAGTCCGAGACATGAAAGGACAGTTGCTTTTTTTATTACTTTTATTTCAGCTTCGCTTTTAATCAGCCTTAATTCATCAAGCATTGGAGTTAAGTCTATAATCTTTGATCCCAACATCTGATCGGAAATAGTTTTAATAAACTTTTTATATCTTGGGACTGTTTGATCCCAGGGATCATTTTGTAAATCTCCTTCATATCTTAACAAAAGATCACGACTCTCTGCATGTCTCTCAGGAGGAGATTGGTATAAATATACATCAGGCTTAGAGCGCATTCTCATTCTCCTTAGATGATCACCCATTTGGTTAACGTTCGCAACATAATCAACGCCATTTATTGTTTTGACCGCATCGCCATCTTCAGCTGTAAGCATATCTCCTTCACTACGTTCTCTGCGTTCATTTTTTGGGGGTAGATATAGAGTGGTTTCACCAGTTTTACCTTTAATGATTGCGTAGGCATGCGGCGTTTCAATACCAGTTAAATAATAAAACTCATTATATTGACGGAATTTTATATATCCTGATTCAGAGGGAGCGCCTTGCAAAATAGCTATTGAATTTTCAGACATTTTTTCAGCAATTTTTTTGCGCCTTAATGTGAACTCATCCGCAGAAAACACATTATCCCCAATTAAGATTTGAATAAAGAAAAAAGATAGTAGTATTAGTTTTGTTTTCATTATTTAAATGGCTCCGTTACAATATCAGGACCCGCATTCTTTTTAGATTCTTTTACAATTCTTTCAACTTCTCGCATCAAATTTGCATTTTCAAATACGACCCCATCTTTAATTGTGTGCAATATTCCTTTTGTGCGATACATCTTCTCAGTTTTGGGATCCATATTAATAGCACCAAATGGGTATAGATATCTAAAATTTTCAGCTGGACTTCCATCAACAACTAAAATATCAGCAATATACCCTTTTTGGATCATACCTAATTTGGGTTCCAGGATAGTTTGTGCACTATTATATGTGGCACTCCTTAAAACTTCTAATGGATGCATCCCAGACTCAAGGACTAATTGCAATTCACGAATATTTCCAAAACCGCCTGTAGACCATTGGTAGTTATCATCTGTACCATACGCAACTCTACCACCTCGTTTATTAAATTCATAGATTAGATCACCCCATAGATCATACATATAGTGCCATCTATATTCATCTAAAGAAGTCCAATTATATTGAAATGATGCGTGTGCATCAGGATCAGGTAGATGCATTTCCCACAGCGCTTGATGCGTATATTTTTCGTGCCAGGGAAGTCCATGAGCTCTAACGATGTCTCTATTAGCTTCGTAAGTCGCGCGATTTGGTTGCATCGTTACTCCATAATGCACTAAAGAATCTGCAATGTCATTGAGCAGTCTATGTCTGGTTTCAGGATTCTCACCTGCCTCAATCCATACCTGGGCAGCTTCTCTAAAGCGTATATTTTCATCTAGATAATTATAATCTACAGGATAATTCATCACTTGGCGATTAAGCGCTGATTCAGCATATCCATAATGATGAACAATCATAGTTACTCCTAACCTTGCAGCATCCAATGCATTAACTTGAGAGGTTGATGAAGGTTGAATATGAACAGCTGTAATTCCACCAGCTTTTTCAATCGCTTTTGCTGCAGCTCCAAACATAGTAGGGTTCCAGCATAGATTATTCAAATATACCTGTCGAACCCCATTACGTATCATTTTCTTAGCAACCTGATCAGCATTTTTCGGGTCCATCAAAAAATCTTCTTTGAATTCAGTTTTACTACCCCATCCATACAATGGAAATAGTCGCGGAGAAATAATCTCATTATTACGCTCTGCGCCTAAAATATTTTGTACGCGCCTTTCTTCAGCGGGTCCAATAGAAGTCACACCTGTTGCGAGTTGCATATAGAAAATATAATCCAGAGGAAGCTTTTTATTTCTTAGATGCAGATGCAGATTAAGCATTCCTGGCATTACAAAAAGATTGTCACCCTCTATAACTCTATCGCCCTTCATGCGACCTGGCTTATTTGGATCATGACGCTGAAGCTTAGAAATAACGTTTCCCGTAACTAGTATATCATAAGGACCAGTTGCTGGACCACCATGACCTGGAAGTACCATAGCATTACGAATCACCAAATTTTTATACGGACCTGCTCCAAGATCCCCAAAATCAACTTGCTTTGAAGGGTTGGGTTTAAATTCCACTTTTTCATATTGACTAAATACAATAGAAAGTGAAAAAACAATTATAAATGCTATATCACGTAGTTTCATATTACTCTCCAAGATAAAATTAAAAATAATCTCTAATTGTAAATCCCAATGCAGTGATCCATAGAATTGTTGATATCAATGCAAAAATACTTCTACCCAATTTAGTATTAGGCATAGTTTGAGGATACTTATTTGTTGCGAACGATATAAGAATATCAATCATTGGGATAGATGCTATCATAAGTAGAAGTAAGCTTGTTTTCATTTTTTAGAATTTACATATTTTGTTATGTTAATAATTTACAATTAGTTTTCAGCGAGAAATAATGTCTTTATCATTTAAAGAGCGATTAAAGCATAACCTATACATTTTGTTTTTTGGGCTAACTAAAGTTCGTCTAATACTGTTTTGCCGCCCTAAAATTATAGATATCACTAACAATGAGGTGATTCTTTCTGTACCATTAAATAGAAAGACAAGAAACCATGTGGGCTCAATGTATATTGGCGCAATGACTGTTGGTGTGGATTTAGTTGCTGGACTTACAGCTATGCTGAGCATTCGAAAATCTAAGCGTAATATCGTAGTAATTTTTAAAGACCTTAATGCAACATTCTTCAAGCGAGCTGAAGGAAATACCCATTTTATTTGTAGGCATTTAAGCGAAATAGAGCAAGCAGTTCAAGAGGTAATTAAAACAAAAAATCGTGTAAATA
Organism: Fidelibacterota bacterium; assembly: GCA_002717765.1. The sequence goes on from PBCB01000016.1 coordinate 5,098, forward strand.
TTGAGGTACCGGTTATAGCCATAGTCCCAGAAAAGCTTGGAGATGAACCCATCGCAGAGTTTAAGATTACGCTTTCAATGAAAGAAAAATAGTGAACCTTTCTATTAAATCAGGATTTTCAGCAAATATTATCCTTATTTCTGCCGCATTCCTATGGAGCATTGGTGGCCTGTTTATTAAGTTAGTAGATCTAAGTCCAATTGCAATTACAGGAACACGAAGCATTGCTGCCGCATGCGTTTTTTTGATTTATTTAAAAAAAGTAAAATGGCACTGGAATCGTTATTTTATTATTGGAGTGTTTTCTTATGCGGCGATGATGTTATTATATGTTTTTTCTATTCGACTTACCACAGCTGCTAATGCGATCTTCCTTGAGTTTACCGCACCGATCTATGTTGTTATTTTAAGCTATTTCCTATTAAATGAACGCATCACATTATTTGATTTGTTTTCAATGATAATTATCTTTTTTGGAATGGGACTATTTTTTATTGATGACCTTACATTTTATGGATTTTGGGGAAATATTATGGCTGCGATTGCAGGCGTATGCTTAGGGATAGTAACGGTAATTATTCGCAAAGAAAAAAAATCTGCATTTCAAATAGTACTTTTTGGAAATATTGTAACATCATTGGTATGTATTCCATTTATGTTTTCAGGTATTCAAGAAACTGTATATTTGGACTGGATTATGATTTTTGGATTAGGAATCGTTCAGCTTGGTATCCCATATATTTTATATACATTAGCTTTGCGTCATGTGCATGCGATTGACGCCATCCTAGCTAGCATGATCGAGCCGATATTAAATCCTGTTTGGGTATACCTTTTTGTTGGGGAAAAAATGGGAGATTGGGCATTTATTGGTGGTAGCATGGTTTTACTAGGATCGATTGGCAGAGCATTAATTAAACAAAAAATTGAGGGAAAGAAATGAATGGAACTGTAAAAGAATATAATAAGCAAAGAGGTTTTGGTTTTATTTCAGGGGAAGATGGAGAGGACTATTTTGTTCACGCTTATGGCCTAGGGCCAAAATTAAAACAGTCTGGGCTTCGTGAAGGGCAACGCGTGGCATTTGATGTTGATTTTGATATGAAAGGTGATAAAGCAATTAATGTTCGCCCTGCATAGCTTTTTTGCAATATCATTCAATAAACTTTTTAATAGATGAATGACAAGCAACTGGAATTTTATGTCCAGCATTGTAGGTTTTTAATTTCACATTATAACCCATTTCTTTTAGTATATCAAAAGTTGAATAGCTCTCATTGATCGATACTAATTTATCTTCTTCGCCATGCAGTAATAGGATTTTTGTGGATTTACTTTTTGTGCTCATTTCTTCGATTAGCTTTTCTTTAAATTTTATAAATCCAGCTATTGGGACAATACCACCAATCGAAAATGACATTCTTAATGCATACTCTATAGCAAGACACGCTCCTTGAGAAAATCCAATAAAAAAAAGATTTTCTTTAGTATATCCTTGATCCAGTATTTTATTAACTAAATTATCTAACCCTCTCATAGTTTTTTTGTAATGCCACCCAGATTTCTCATTTCCACTAAACCATGAGTTTCCATCCCGGCTATCGGCTTTGTAGGGTGCGCGAGGAAAAAACCACTCTGCATTGTTTATTTTCAGCATTTTGGCAATTGGTTCAAATACATATTCGTCACCCGTCCATCCATGTAGAGCAATAACAGCTTTAGTTGTATTTGAATTATTATTATGGGTATGAGTTATTAATTGCAATTTTTTTATTTAAAATTTGCATCAGCCGTTAGAATCCAGTTGGCATTGCCTGGTGTTCTGCTAGGCTCTAATCGATAAAGTTGTCCGGTAGCTGTATCCAGCATATAATGCCAGTGCGTACGCTCAATCTGGAAAGATTGAAGCTGAAATCTTCCAGCTGCTTTATCTTTTCCCAATTGATCTTGAACATAATTATCCAATTGACCCATTATTGTATTTAAGCTGTCATCTTTCTTTTGCTGAACTCCTACAAGCAGAAAGAAAACTACCATCAATGATAGCCCTGTGATAATACCGCTAATATATTTTTTCATTTGATACTCCTTGTTATTCATGAACCGGTTTTTCTGTTTAGTTCATATTCTTGCATTTTTTTTACAAAATCCTCTTCATTTTTTGCCTGCAGAAGAGGACTAATTGAAATATTTTCTTTAAGAGAGATACTTGCCCTTGGTCCGTAATCATGCCCTGGATATATTATTGTTTTATCAGGTAGATCCAACACTTTATGATAGATAGATTTATATAATTGTCTGACGTCACTTTTATTACTTATAGTTCTCCCTGTTCTACCGACAAAAAGAGTATCACCAGTAAATAATACATCATCAAGTAGATAACATATTGAATCAGGATAATGACCTGGAGTATGAATGATCTCTAAATTAAGCTGTCCAACAGAAATAATATCTTTGTCTTTGACTGGTTTGATGTAATTACATCTGATTTTTTCTTGTGAATCTTTATGAACTATGGTGACTAGGTTTGGAAATGCATCTACATATTCATCAATAAATGCGATATGATCATTATGGGTATGAGTAATAAATAAAGTTATTAAACCTCTTCTATTTATAAATGGAGAAACATCATTTAGCGGTACAGATGCATCCACAAGTAATTGATTACTAGTTTGCATGCAGGTTACCAGATAGGTCAAATTCTTATCATAACCACCTTGAAACGATCGAATAGAGTAATCGGTATAGCTCATGTTAAAAAGAATTTAAATCCCTTTTTAGAACAAAATTAACTCTGTTATATTTCATCTAGTGATTTCACTATAATAAGGAGTTACTATGGAAACAAAACAAATTGCCGTTTATTTGATTATAGCTGGAGCTGTAATCTTGGCCTTAAAGTTTATAACCGAAATAATCAGTTTTATACTAAGTGATTTTTTCCTTGGACTTGGAGCAATTCTTGTAGTTGGAGGAGCTGTTATACTCGCTTTGAAATTTTTCAAAGAGAATCGAGATGATGCTGAAGATGAGCCTTTTCGAGGTATTAAGCAATGATTGTTGTTACTACAGAAAAGGTATCCGGTCATACGATAAAAGAACATCTTGGAACTGTAATTGGTAATACTATCAGGGCTAGACATGTAGGAAAAGATATTCAAGCAGCCTTTCGAACTGTATTAGGCGGTGAAATCAAAGAATATACATCTATGCTGGCTGAATCAAGAGAACAAGCGTTGATGAGAATGAAGGATAGAGCAACGGAATTAGGTGCTGATGCAATTGTAGGTGTACGTTTTCAAACTTCTATGATTTTATCTGGGACTGCTGAATTGCTCGTATATGGCACAGCTGTAATATTGGATAAGTAACATAGATTATGAATAAAATTTACCTTACGCTGGTAGCGACCATGCTATTTGTTGCATGTGAGGACAGTGCAAAAGACACGTCCGATTCTTCTCTTGAGGTTAACTTGAAAAAATGGCAATCTCACGTGTTTACCTCGTATCGCATGAATATGGATATCTCCTGCTTTTGCATTCCAGCTCCAAACATCGATGTGCGGGTCAAAAATGGTGAGATAGCCCTTATTAATGGTGAGAACTTTACTGATGATGAGTTAAAAAATAAATTTTGGCATGCCCAGACAGTGGATAACCTTTTTAAAATCATTGAGAATAATCTTTCAAGAAATCCACATAAAAAAAGATTGAAGTTCAACGAAACATATGGGTATCCTGAGGAAATATATTTTGATATAGATGAAATGATGGCGGACGACGAGGTTGAATACCTTGTACATTCATTTAGCCCCATCAATGATGGTTGCATAGATGAGTCAAAGATTTCTGATAGTCCATGCATTGAGGTATATGATCCAGTGTGTGGCTGCGATGGAGCAACCTATTCCAATAGTTGCAAAGCACTCGTTGCCGGTGTAACGTCCTGGACTTCTGGTATCTGTAAATAAACCAAATCAGTTAATTTGGAATTTTGTTTCTAAGCTTGATTGTAACGGACTACGATAAACCATAAAATATATCAAAAACCCTCCGTTAGGAGGGTTTTCTGAATGTACCCCGGAGAGGATTCGAACCTCCGACCTACGGATTAGAAGTCCGTTGCTCTATCCAGCTGAGCTACCGGGGCAAATTATTCAAAATTCGAGGAGGTAAGTTAAGCTAAGTAAATATCATAGAATAAGCAAAAAACATCAATTTTTCCTCCTCGATGCCTCCTCGAGAAAATTCTTGCATTTTACCCACTATAAACCGTACAATCAGAGTATAATTGTAACATTCAGTAAATAATAACCCACTAAAGGAGGTCAAATTATGGCTGAAGTTGTAGCAAAAACAGGAGTCAGTAAAGAATCTGGATATCTATACTATCTTGATAAGAATGGTAATGTATCCCGTTCAAAAATGGCTCGCGCTGGTAAAGGTGGCGGAAATGCAGAAAAAGTAGCTGATGCTGGAGTAACCAGAGAATCAGGTTATCTTTACTACATTGATAAGAATGGTGACGTAGCTCGCTCTCCAATGGCGAGAGGACGCAAGAAATAAATCATTCAAATCCTCGACAAAAAGCCTCCGCTATATAGTGGAGGCTTTTTTGTTTATACCCTATTTATTATTAATAATTATATAATTTTAAAGAAAAAATGAATTGTATTTATTTCCAGCTTATGAATGTTAAATTAGGTATGTATTCTTCCCCATTAAAAAAAGGAAAGAGATATAAAAAGCAAAGGTTTATCCCTAAGACTTTTTTAGCGTGAGAAGCAGTTTAGTGATAAAAGAATTAACCATTGTTTTGTTGATGACGGCAGTACTTTTCGGACAAAAGTCCGAAGTAAAGAATGTTAAGGTTTTACCGCTAAAGGAAAAGCGTGAAGTGGTTAATTTTATGAAAATGATCACAAAGGAAATAGGGGTAAAGTGTAGTTTTTGTCACATACCAAATGATTACACAAGCGATAAAAAATCAAATAAAATTGTTGCTCGCGAGATGATTTCAATGACGCTGAGCGCAAATAAAGTTTTAAATAACTTAAACTTCAAAGAAGTATCCTGCTGGACTTGTCATCGTGGCAATAGACACCCTGAACGTCCTCCATTAAAGAAAAGTTAACAATATGAAGCACCTCTCCATCATATTTATAATTTCAATTTCTATCAATCTAATTAGTTGCTCTGCAAACCCAAGATCATTATTTAAACGAAATAAAAAGACAGAAGTACAACCTGAACCGCAAACTAATACTGCAGAAGTAAAGCCTGCGCAAGCTGAGACCTCTCAAGCAAAAACTCCAAACAGAACGAAGAAGCCTTCTGTTCAGCGTACTGCACCCAGAAGAGCAAATATGGTGGTTGAGCAACTTCCTGAAGGATGGACGGTTGATAGGCATCCTGTCGCAAAATGGGGTATGTCTTTACCAACCGTGATGTCAAATGTATTGGATTCTGCGCAGTCAGTTGAATATTGGGAAGAAGTTATTGATCTGCCAACCGGCTATAAGCTTCCCTTGAAAAGAGCTAAGGTATATTTTCAAGTCATTACAAGACTAACCATAGAGAGCGTTGAGCTTCATTTTATGAATATTAATCATATATATAGCTCAACCAATCACGAACCTTCGCACTATATAATGAATGGTATTGTTAGAGCTGTTGAATTAAAACCAACTGGCTTTCCACAGTTAACAGCTGATGATATTATTAAATATAAATTTTTGATGACCTATGGCACACCTAAAGAATTTTCTGGCGGCTTTCACCATTATCAAAGTAAAAAAACTATCTTAAAGGTTAGAGACCTTGATTCAAAACATGTTCAGATTCAAATGAACAGCCCAGAAATAGATAAAAAACTTCTTATAGCTATTGACGATATGTATTCTGAAGAGGGAATTGAATATCAGAAAAAGCTACTATTAAGATCGATCGATTTTTAATTACTTTCCAAATATGACATTCCGGGGTCTTATCTTCATTATCCCAATATTTGGGTATAGTCAAAATTTGACTGTTTCTGAAATTGTCCATAAGGGCAATACTATCACCAAAGATTATATTATTTCTAGAGAAATCCAGCACGGAAAAGGAATGCCTCTAGATAGCACTATTGCCGAAGAAGATAAAAATAGGCTACTTAATCTTGGAATTTTTGCAGATGTCAAATGGCGTGCTATACCCTTAGAAAATATGACATTTAGATTGGAGTATCAGATTATTGAAAACGATGATTTTTTTGGTGGGAGATTTCTTGGCGCTGCTCTACCTGCTTATGATGAGAAAACTGGATGGTCTTTCTCCGGAGGTGGATTTTTAAAAAATTTTCGTGGGCGCAATGAACAAATTGGAATAGGGTTTTCAGTTGGAGGATTTAACACAATTGCTTTAGCATATTCGAATCCTTGGATAACAGGCGATCATGTTTCTTTTAGTTCTGATATTGTTAAGAATAATTATGATCACCCTTTTTTAGATTTCAACATTGATATAAAAAGTTTTGAGATGAATATTGGAAGATATTTTGGATACCAAAGAAAAACCTCAATAGGGTTTGAGATTGAAGAGTTTCAATTCTTTAGCGATACATCATTCTCAAAATATCAATATTTTGCCCCTCAAGGATCGTTTGCATATGATACTAGGGATTTATATGATAATCCACGAAAAGGTATATTATTAAGAGAGATGTTTTTTAGTCGATTTGATCTAAATGGTAAGCTAGAAAACAACATTACATGGATTCAGTCATTTAGTATTTATAAACAGCTAAGCAAGTCCACTAATGAAAAACCATGGATTTTAGCATGGGGCGCAAAAATGCAGATGAATATTGGAATCAAAGATAAGAGGTTTATATCGGCGATGGGTAGCGGTAATACCATAAGAGGATTTGGCTATCCAAATAGAATTACCTACAATAATGCTGATGAGTCTTACCGGTTTGGTTTTAACAATTATCATACTTCAATCGAGCTAAGAAGAATTATTATCCCAAGAAGAGTCATTGCAGAGCGCTATGAATTTGGAGCAACAATTGCTGGCTTTGTTGATTATGGAGCCGCTACGCAGGACGAATTTTCATCCTTAGCTGATTCTAAAGGCCTAATGAGCACGGGAATATCATTTCAATTTGAAGGTCCTTGGCCTAGTATTATTCGCATAGACTATGGATGGGGATTTTATAATGGAGAAAGAAAAGATAACGCAATGCATCTTGAGATTGGACATAAAATATAGACATATGAGAAAAAATAATTTTAGAAATATAGCAATCATTGCCCATGTTGATCATGGAAAGACAACCCTTGTAAATGGTATGCTTAAGCAAAGCGGAGCATTTAAAGAGCATCAGGCCGTTGAAGATAGGATTATGGACTCCATGGATCTTGAAAAAGAGCGTGGGATTACAATTACAGCAAAGAATACTGCAATTTTCTACAACGATATGAAGATAAATATTCTTGATACCCCTGGGCACGCAGATTTTGGTGGTGAAGTAGAGAGAAGTTTGAATCTTGTTGATGGCGCACTCTTATTAGTAGATGCGAGCGAGGGCCCTTTGCCGCAGACACGGTTTGTATTAAAAAAGGCACTAGAAAAATCATTACCCATCATTGTAGTTATCAATAAAATTGATAGAGCTGATGCACGTATAGATGAAGTGATTAATGAAGTTTATGATTTATTCATAGATCTTGATGCTTCAGATGATCAAATAGAATTCCCAATAATTTATACTGATGCAAAATCAGGAATTGCGCATAATGAAATTGGCGATAATTCAACAAATTTGATTCCACTTTTTGAATCGATTATATCTAAAATTAGTGGGCCCGATGTATCTGATGATGGAGTGCCTCAATTTCTTATAACCAGCCTTGATTATGATTCTTATGTTGGTCAAATTGCCGTGGGCCGTCTAAACAATGGAACTCTTTCATTAAATCAAAATTATGCACTATGTATGAAGGATGAAATTAGACCGAATCAAAAATTTTCTGCACTATATACATTTAAAGGATTAAATAAAATCGCTGTTGATCAAGTGGAGTCTGGAGATATTATTGCATTTTCAGGAATTGAAAATATAAATATTGGTGATACAGTTTCTGATAATGAAAAACCAGAACCGCTTCCACGCATAGAAGTTGATGAGCCAACTGTGTCTATGCTTTTCTATGTAAATGATAGCCCTTTTGCTGGTCAAGATGGAAAATATTTAACCTCAAGACATTTATCTGAAAGATTAAACAAAGAAATATTGAGCAATGTTTCTTTGCAGGTAATTCCCACTGACAGGCCAGATGTTTTTGAAGTTAGAGGTAGGGGTGAGCTTCAAATGGCAATATTAATAGAAACCATGAGAAGAGAGGGATTTGAATTTATGGTTTCCAAGCCTAAGGTAATCACTAAAGAAAAAGATGGTAAAGTACTAGAGCCAATGGAGAAAGTTTTTTTAGATGTTCCCGAAGATAAGGTTGGTGTTTTGACAGAAAAATTATCTTCACGAAAAGGGAAAATGACCAATCTTCAAAATCATGGGAGNGGTAGAGTAAATATGGATTTCTTAATTCCATCACGCGGATTAATTGGCTTTAGATCGCAATTTATGACTGATACGCAAGGAGCTGGCATAATGAATACATTATTTGAAGGTCACCAGCCTTGGTATGGACCAATTCCACAGCGTATTTCAGGAGCTTTAGTAGCCGATCGAAATGGGAAGGTTACTACATATGCCTGTGTAGGAATGGCGGATAGAGGAGAGCTTTTTACACCCGTTGGTACTGATGTCTATGATGGAATGATCATAGGGGAAAGAAATAGAGANGGCGACTTAAGTGTTAATATTTGTAGGGAAAAAAAATTGACAAATATGAGAGCAGCTGGCTCCGATAACACCGTAACTCTCCGACCTCCTAAACGATTATCATTAGATCAATATGTGGAGTTTATTGCAGAAGATGAGCTAGTAGAAGTCACTCCGGAAAATATTCGCCTTAGAAAAATGGAGCTGGACCAAAACAAAAGAATAACTATGAAGAGAAAAGAAAAATACTCTTCNGAGTAAAACTATATGTCATAAATCAATATTGTAGATTTATATTATGAATAACTAAATTATTAATTATGAAATATCTAAAGTATTTTATATCACCGCTTACAGTTATTGCAGGGCTTTTCTTTATTTTACAAGGGAAGCATTATCCCACAGCATTTTTCCTAGGGTATTCACTTTTTGTTATTTTGGGTGATTATTTAATTAAAGAAGATTCGTCTGAGTATGATTATAAATATCCTTTTTTACTAAACCTTTCTATATATATCAACCTACCATTATTATTTATATTTATATCGGTATCAGTTTTCTCACTAAGNTCACAGCCTTCTATTCTTTTTTCTTCCATTTTTAGCGATTCATTTAATTTGCACCTTGCTGCAACTAGGGATTCATTCACGTTTTTGGATTCAGCTTCCCTTGTTATTTTATCGGGTTTATTTATTGGTATGATGGGAACCGTCACAGGTCATGAGCTTGTGCATCGAACAAAAAATAAATTTGATATGTTTATAGGTAATTGGTTATTGGCATTTTCATGGGATTGTACCTTTGCGATTGAGCATGTATATGGACATCATAAGAATGTTGCAACGTCTATTGACCCTGCGACAGGTAAAAGAGGTGAAAATATTTATAAATTTATCATTAAAGCTATTTTTATCGAACATAGAGATGCTTGGATAATTGAATACAATCGGTTAAAACTAGCNAAGAGAACCCTTTTTAGTTATAAAAATAGAATGCTTATAGGTTACCTAAGAAGCATAGCGGTTACCTTACTTGCCTATCTAGTAGGTGGGATAATTGGTATGCTCATGTATCTTTTAATTTCATTTATCGCNAAATCGCTTTTAGAATTAATTAATTTTGCTGAGCATTACGGATTAGTTAGAGTTGAGGGTCAACCAGTCCACCCTAGACATTCATGGAATTCAAATGCNACATTAAGCAGTCTTTATTTATATAATGTTACAAGACATTCATCTCACCATGAAAAATCTCATTTGAAATATTGGGAATTAAAATCATACAAAGATTCACCAATTATGCCCCAAGGATATTTAACCATGCTGTACTTGGGATTGATAGCTCCATTTATTTTTCATAGAGTCATGGCTAAGAAATTGATTGAATGGGATGAGATATATGCTTCCGATGAAGAACGAGTACTCGCAAAAGAGCAGAATAAAAATAGCGGAATCCCCTTATTGGTAAATAGCTTGTAAAACCAAAAGCTTTATAAGCTATTAAATTAATATTTAAAATGTTTTATTTGTTCTCCCTCATCTCCAATGCGGGTCATTGCTTCAATTCCCATATTGATATGTAAATCTACATACTTGCGAGTAACCTCAGCATCTTTCTCTTGAGTTTTTATTCCTTCTGGAGTCATAGGAGTATCGCTAACAAGTAGAAGGGCGCCTCTATTAATTTCATTTGCAAAACCAGTGATAAAGATTGTTGCGGTTTCCATATCAATTCCCATTACACGAACTTTACGTAAGTACTTCTTGAACTTTTCATCGTGCTCCCAAACTCTTCGATTTGTAGAATAGACTACACCGGTACGATACTCAATTTTATTATCNACTAGGATCTCNGAAACATACTTATGAAGTTTAAATGATGGCATTGCGGGTACCTCTTGAGGGAAATAATCATTACTCGTNCCTTCGCCTCTAATAGCTGCTGTTGGGAGAATAAAATGTCCAATATCGGTAGTTTTCTTTAAGCCGCCACACTTGCCCAAGAAAAGAACACCTTTTGGACCAACGCATGATAATAAATCCATGATTGTTGCAGCATTGGCACTACCTATGCCAAAATTAATTATACTTAATCCTTCAGAGTTAATTGCGGAGGTCATGGGACCTCCCAGTCCATTGATTTTTACATCAAATCTTTTGGCGAATTTTTCAACATAGTTTTGAAAATTTGTCAGTAAAATCCACTCTCCATATTTTTTTGGATCAGTTCCAGTGTAGCGTTTTAACCAGTCATAGGTTATGTCTTTTTTATTTTTCATTAGATTCTTTCCTTTTAAAAAGCATGGCTTTTTCAAATTGATTTTCATCCCCATTTCTCAGGCGTTGAATATTACTTCTATGGGTAAAGATTATGAACCAAGGTACTAATAAACTAAAAACCATTATTGATAAGGGAGCTGGTGTTAAACCTAGAAACGGAGGAAGTAAAAATAATAGAATAGGCAATGAGCAGGAAGCAATTATTGATGCTAATGAAACATAGCCAGTTAGCATAATTATAATGATTGCGATCCCTAGGCAAAACGGAAATACAGTTGGGAATAGGGCTATCATCATTCCCCCAAGAGTCCCAACGCCTTTACCTCCTTTAAATCCTCCAAAAATTGTATAGGTATGTCCAAGTACCGCTGCAAATCCACATAATATTTGCAATACACCAAGATCAGAAATAGTTTGTAGTTCAAAAAATGCTGGAGCAAGTATTGCAGCAGGAAGCCATCCTTTTAAGACGTCGATAATAACAACAACTAATGCTGGCCTCCATCCAAGCACTCTAAATACATTCGTACCTCCAGCGTTACCACTCCCGTGGTCGCGAATATCTATACCTTTAACAATCTTACCTACAATGATACTTGTTGGTGTAGATCCGATGATATAGCTTGCAAAAAGCAATAATATAAAAGATATATATTCATTCATAATGGTTAATTCTCTATAATTTGGATTGAAAAAACTAACCCGCCAGGTCCAGCGTGTACTGCAAGGGCTGGGCCCATTTCAGCAATAATTACATTACTGGATCCATAAATCTTCTTCAGGTCATCAGCCCATCTTATTGCATATTCTTCCATTTTAGCATGTGCAATTCCAATACGTACAGCGGTATTTGATGGAATTTTCTTCTCGACAAATTTTCTAAATTTATTAGCTTTATTATTGTTGCCAAATGTTACTCCTACAGCTTTTAGAGCACCACTTGCATCAAATGAAAGAATAGGATTTAATCTAAATAGGTTTGCTATTTTTTTTACTTTTTTTGAAATCCGTCCACCTTTAACGACATTGTCCAATGTTTCAAGCCCTAGAAAAACAGATGTATTTTTTACAGCCTTGTCTACAGTGGAAAATATTTCATCTATATTCTTTTCAGTCTTAACTGCTTCCGCAACACTTAATGCGATTAAACCTAATCCAATAGATGCATTATAGGAATCAACTACTTTAATTGGAAATTTTGGTATTGCTTTGGATGCAGTTAGTGCGGACTGAAATGTACCACTAGAGTTAGCAGGGATATGGATTGAAACTGCAGATTCATAATGATTGGAAAGAAATTTATATTGCCTTCTAAAATCACCAGGTGATGGCTGCGATGTTTGTGGGTGAATTGGATTATTATCCAGTTCATCCCAAAATTCTGAAGATGAAAGGGACACTTTGTCAACATAATGAGTATCACCAAAATTTAGTCGAACTGGAATCATATGAATATTGTAATCATCAAGAATTTCTTCAGGTAAATCTCCGCCCGAATCAATTATTATTGCGGTAGATGAATGTTGCGAGTGGGCATCAGCTTGCTGTTTGATCATGTCATCGGTCTTTTCACCTTGAACAGCGCCAAATTCACTACATATTTCAAAAACCTTGCGAGGTTCATCGGAATGTATGTGGACTTTTGCTTTTGTTTTTGTTCCGGCAAGAACAATACTATCCCCAACATCCATTAATTTTTCTTGAATAAGTCGTCGAGGTATTTCATCTCCTAGGATAATACATTCTGTACAATATCTATATTTTTCATTTAATGTAGCATCTATTTCATTGCTATCATTAATCACTTTCAAATCTATTTCTGTTATTATTCCTGAATCAATAAATTCTTGAACACCCTCGAGCATATCTACGAACCCCTGAGCACCGGCATCCAATACTCCAGCTTTTGCTAGAACATCTAAATGCTTAGGAGTATCTTCAAGTGATTGTTGAGCGATACTGAGACTTTTGGAGAGTAATAGTTTTATATCATTAGTTTCCTTAGAAAATTTAAGTAGAGCCTCACTCCAATCGCGAATCACAGATAAAATTGTACCCTCTTTTGGCTTAATTAATGCATCGTAGGCATAATCTTTTGCGTGGCTTGCAGCTTCTGCTAAATCTGATGCGAATAATATAGTTTTGTCTTTTATACCATCAGCGAACCCTACAAAGAATTGAGCTAATATAGCTCCAGAATTTCCTCTTGCTCCATCCAATGCGCTATCAGCGATTGACATGCTCATTTTATTTATATCGCTATAGGCTCTATTACGAATTACCTCTTCAATAGTAGTTAAGGTGTAGGCCATATTCGTTCCAGTGTCGCCATCTGGGACTGGAAAAACATTAATTTTGTTCAAGTATTCTTGTCGAGAAACTACGCGCTTAAGACCAGCGGTTAAGGATCTGTGCAAACGAACACCATCAATATAATTTATTCCCATATCAGTCCTTTAAATCAGGCAGTTTATCGCTAATTGAAACATTATTATCAAGGATGCCGCCTGAAACAATCGTTCGCAATCCAGATTCTACCGAAATATCTGGGTGAATAGCATCTTTTTTAGGAACAATAATAAATACACCNGATGTTGGATTAGGGGTGGTAGGCACAAATAAATGATAAAAAATATCACCTTTTTTATTTTTTGATTCATTGGTAACAAATGCCATTGTCCAAAGACCTTTTCTAGGNTATTCAATTAAAATAACACGTTGAAATGATTTTGCTGCAGAACCTGAGAAAGCCCCAGTTATTTGCTTAATAGAATTATATATTGTGCTAACAATCGGAACTCTAGCTACTACAATCTCGCTCCATTTTAAAATTGTCCTACCAAGAACATTTGTAACGAATAATCCAATAATAAAAATAAATAAAATAGTTAAAATTATTCCTANCCCAGGAATTTCTATNCCTACCAACTTCAATAAAGGCTCTGCCAAGCGATTAAGGAAGTCAAAGAGGAGTCGAATAATCCAATAAGTAGCCATAATTGGCATAAGAGCAATTAGCCCTGCAAGAATTCGTCTTTTTATGATTTGCCACATAGTATTATTTATCTGAAAGTTAAATGNCACCTTCCATCTTCAGAAGATATTTTTTTATGCTTAAACCNCCCCCATAACCACCCAAATTCCCATTGGCGGCTACTACTCTATGGCATGGAATAATTATTGGAATCAAATTCGTTGCATTTGCTGATCCTACAGCACGATATGCATTAGGACTTCCAGTTTTTATTGCAATTTCTTGATAGGTTCGAACCTCTCCATATGGAATCTTCATTACAGTAAGTAATACTTTCTNATAGAAAGAAGGCATTGAGATGTCAACTTTAATATCAAAAAATTTCTTATTATTAGAGAAATAATCATTGATTTGCTTTATTGGTTTTTTCAATGAAATCTTGTCTTTTACTAAATTATAATCATCTTTTTTCTGTTCAATTTCTGATAAAAATGCTGAGATTTTTTTTTCAAAAACAATGCGCTTCAATCCTTTTTCAGATTGAATCAACATAAGCTCACCGATTGGGGTTTTAATCATCGCGTATCTATAGGATTGCAAATGATACCTACCCAGTGCTTTTTGATGGAGAGCTTACAAGATAGCCACCAGCAATAATTAGAACTGATCCAATAATTGCAAGGGCCGGGAGAGCTTCTCCCAAAAAAAACCAACCCACTACTGTCGCGATAATAGGAGGATAAAAAGCAGTATAGCTTATTTGAGTTACAGGGAGATGATTAAATAGCCATATATATATACCCCATGTCATTACTGTCCCTGGAACAGTCAGAAAAAAAATAGCAAATAAGTTTTTATTATCCATTGGAATAAAGGCATTATTCTCAAAAATTAGTGCACAAATTAGAAATAATACCCCAGAAAGGGTCATGCCAACCGCATTTAAATGATACGAGTTGATCGAGCTTTTTTGCATTTTTAAATAAACATTTGGCCAAGCTGCAAGTACGACAGATAATAAAATAGCAATAATCCCAAATGTTGCTTGTCCTTCACCTAGCATATCTCTTTCATAAAATAAGAGTATTGTCCCAATTAGACCTATTAGCATCCCAAAAGTCTTCTTTTTATTTAAGCGATCATCTGGTAAATAAAAATGCGCCATCATTGCTACGCATATCGGCAATAAGCTCCAAATTATTGCCCCAAGATTAGAATAAACATATTTTGCTCCCCAGTAGGTGAGATAATAGCATAGAGAAAAATTAAAAAAAGTGAATAATAAATATACGTTCTTAAGATCTGTGGTTAGATTAACTTTATGACCTTTAATAAAATACATGATCCAAAAAATTATTCCCGCAATGGAGAATCGAATTGAAAGACCAGTATATAATGGCATTTCAGCAAGACTAATCTTTAGATACATCCATGTAAATCCCCAGAGGACACACATCAAGGCATAGAGCATATAGACTTTTGTTTTCATAAAAAAAAAGCTCTGATTTTACAGAGCCTTCCTAAAGTTTAAAGTAAAATTGAAAGAATTATTTTTTTGCATTATCATGGAGAAAAATTACAAGAGGACTAGCAATATAAACCGATGAGTATGTTCCAACAATAACACCAATGATCATTGCAAAAGCAAAGTTATGTATTACCTCGCCACCAAATAACCATAAAATCATTACCACAACAAAAGTTGTTAGTGAAGTAATAATTGTTCTAGAAAGTGATTTATTAATACTTCTATTTACAATCAGAGTATACGAATCACGTTTAGATGATTTTAAATTTTCGCGTATTCTATCAAAAATCACAATAGTATCATTGAGAGAGTATCCTACAATGGTTAAAAATGCAGCTATAATTGGAAGACTGATTTCGTAAGAAAGTAGTGAAAAAATACCAAGCGTGATTAAAACGTCATGAGATAATGCGGCAATGGCTCCTAGCGCAAATTTGAATTCAAAGCGAACTGAAATATAAAGAAGGATGAGTGCAAGAGCTGAGAAAATTGCCATTACGGCTTTTCCACTAAGCTCCGATCCAATTTTTGGACTTATTATACCTTTACTGAGTACAAATTCAGTCATGTTTTTAGGAGTTTTATTTGGAAAAGATTCAAATAGATGAACCGCGATTTTTTGCGCAAAATTTGATGGTGAGTTTTCAATATGAGGAACACGGACTGATACAGCAGCTTTACTACCAAAATGCTTTACTTCTTCTCTGCTAAAGTCAAACTTTTGACCATCAATATTAATATTACTCATTTTTGAACGCACTTCTTCAACATTTATATCTTCAGTATACTGAACTGCTACAAATGTTCCGCCTTTAAAATCGATGCTCAATTTAGGACCTCCATTAATAACCAGAGAGGCTATACCAGCAAGGGCTATCAGCCCTGATAGAGCAAGTGCGAATGATTTTTTACCCATAAAATCAAAATTTGAATTCTTTAAAATTCTCATATACTAAGTTTTGAAAAACCTTTACGATTTACAAATGCATTAAAAATTGTTCTAGTTACAAAAATTGCCGTAAACATTGATATCAATATCCCCCAAAATAAGACTGTTGCAAATCCACGAATAGGGCCAGTGCCGAATTGCCATAGGACTAATGCAGCAATCAATGTTGTCATGTTCGCATCAATAATTGTTGTCAATGCACGATCATAGCCGCCATCAATAGCAGCTTTTGCTGTTTTTCCTTTATCAAGCTCTTCTCGAATACGTTCAAAAATAATTACATTCGCATCAATCGACATCCCAACCGTTAATATTAATCCTGCAATACCAGGAAGCGTTAGGGTGGCATGAAGTGAGGCCAATATCGCTAAAACAAGNACAANATTCCAAATCAATGCAAAATCAGCTATAGTTCCAGCTACTCGATAATAAAGAATCATAAATAACAATACAATAGNAAGACCNATCAATACTGATTGAGTTCCACTTTTTACTGAATCTGCTCCTAGCGATGGACCGATAACTCTTTCTTCAATTATATCAACAGGCGCAGGTAGCGCACCAGCTCTTAAAACAATTGCTATATCTTTTGCTTCGTCAATATTGGCAAATCCTTCTATAAGGGTTCCACCCCCAGATATTTTCTCTCTAATATTTGGAGCCATATGTACTTTTTTATCTAGAACGATAGCAACTTGCCTACCAATATTTGAACCAGTCATAATTGCCCATTTTCTAGCTCCATCAGAGTTCATTGAAAGATTTACAATCGGTTGACCAGCAGAAGTTGTTCCTTGAGGTCCTAAGTTGGCTTTGGCTTCTTCGACAACACCACCAGTTAGCTCAGCTTGATCATCTAATAGATATAGAGCATACATTTTTTCTACCGATCCATCTGTAAGCGCATATTCCTCAGCTTTATGACTAAAGAGAAAATTCGCGCCTATCGATGCTAATCGTTCTTGAACCTCAGGCTTCTCTATCAATTTTTTTAATGCATAGGTATTTTTCTCAGGAACACCGATTGAATTACCTAAACTTCTTAACATTGATGAAAATGGTCGTTCTGCAAAAATGTCCTCATCTACTATAGCAGAATCTGCTTCCTCATTAGTCTCTGTTGCTCCAAAAAGTTCACTTACAGATACAGCTTGATCATTACTAATAGGATCTGATTTTTTATTTTCAGACTTTAATTCTTTTGCTACAGAAGCTAAAGATTTATCTTTTTTGAGAACCTGATCAATTTTAATCATTAGATCATTGGTTGTAGTAACGTCTTTCACCAAGTAGAATTCAAGAAGCGCTGTGCTTTCAAGCAGGGAGCGAGCTCGCTCCGAATTTTGAACACCAGCTAGCTCAACGATTATACGTTGAGTACCTTGCTTTTGAATGGTTGGTTCAGCCACACCAAATTGATCAATACGGTTTTGAAGAATCTCTAATACGCGATTAATAGCATCTTCCGCTTCTTCTTTTAAAGCNCTAGTTATATCATTTGTATTTGATCCATAGTCATAATAGTACCTGGAGAGCTTTAATTGTTTTTTATCAATAAGCATAGAAAATAAATTAAAGAAGTCTGCTTCTGGTGAAGCTGAAATTTCTTTACGAATATCCTCAAAGACTGAGGAAAGCTTTTGATCCTTATTGATTGCAATATTTTCAACAAGTGTAGGTATGTCTACTTCAAGAGCAATATACATTCCACCTTTGAGATCAAGCCCTTGTTTAATTGCTCGAGATTCTAAGGTTTCAAGATTACCTTGTTCTAAAAGGACGCTTTTTTCATCTTCAGATAATGTTTGAAGTTTAATGCTTGGCCAAAGCGACCAGATTCCCCATACAAGGACTAATCCAATTAGTAAAAATCGTGGTGTTAGTTTATTTTGCATAAAATATATTATTAATTGCTTTAAGGACGGGGAATATACTCTTGGATTTACCTATTGAACAAGCATGTGAACGAATTATTATACAATATTGAATTTTGCACCTATTTTTTTAAAAGCATCTAATGCTTGATCTAAATGCGATTCAGTCATTGCAGCAGAGATCTGAACTCTTATTCTAGCCTCATTTTTAGGAACAACTGGGTAGAAAAATCCAATAACATAAATCCCCTCTTTTAATAAATCTGCAGCCATTTGTTGAGCAATTTGTGCATCATAAGTCATGATTGGGATAATAGGATGTTCACCTTCTTTTATTTCAAAGCCAATCCTAGATATTTCTCTACGAAAATATTGCGTATTTTTTTCAAGCTTATCCCTTAATTCTGTAGATTCTGAAAGCATTTCAAAGGCCTTAATACCTGCAGAGGTTATTGCAGGAGCTAGAGTGTTTGAAAAAAGATAAGGCCTTGAGCGTTGGCGTAATAAATCTATGAATTCTTGCTTACCAGTAGTAAAACCACCCGAAGCTCCACCAAGCGCCTTTCCAAGGGTTGAAGTCCAAATATCAATTTTTTCCATAACATTATGGTGTTCTGCAGATCCTCTTCCTGTCTCTCCTATAAATCCAGTGGCATGACTATCATCAACCATGACTATTGCATCATATTTTTCTGCAAGAGTAGTTATTTGATCAAGTTTTGCTATGTAACCATCCATTGAGAAAACACCATCCGTTGCAATTAAGCGTATTTTTGCATTTTGCGATTTGATTAGTTGTTTCTCTAAATCTTTCATATCATTGTTTTTATAGCGATATCGTTGGGCCTTGCAAAGCCTGATGCCATCAATAATAGAAGCGTGATTTAATGCATCAGAGATGATAGCATCATTTGGGCCTAAAAGCGTTTCAAAAAGCCCACCATTTGCATCAAAACATGAGGTGTATAAAATAGTATCTTCAGACCCAAAGAAATGAGAAATGGTTTTTTCGAGATCTTTGTGTATGGTCTGCGTTCCACAAATAAAACGGACAGATGCCATACCAAAGCCATATTTATCTAATGCTTGCTTTGCAGCAGAAATCAAGCTTGGATGATCAGCGAGACCTAAATAATTATTGGCGCAAAAATTAAGTACGTTTAAACCTTGATCTGTTGAAATATTAATACTTTGCGAAGAAGTGATTGGCCTTTCAACCTTATAAAGCCCCTCATCTTTAATTTCTGAAATAATTTTCTTAAAAGAATTCACCACTTTAAAACAACCTTTCCGCAATTTCCTGATTTTAACACTTCAAAGGCATCTTGGAAATCATCAATATTAAATTGATGCGTTAATACCTCAGAAATTGATAAGCCACCTCTAACCATTTGAGTCATTTTGTACCATGTATCATACATTTCTCTTCCGTATATACCTTTAATATTTAGCCCTTTAAAAATAACATCATCCCAGTTGATCTTTGTTGATTTTGGTAGCAGTCCTAATAGTGCAATATTTCCACCATTATACATGTGATTGATCATCTCATTAAAAGCTTGTGGGCTTCCAGACATTTCAAGCCCTATATCAAAACCATGATTAATATTGAGGTCTTCAAAAGTATCTTTTATTTGCTCTTTTTTTGGATTAATTGTTCTTGTGGCTCCTAGCTTTAATGCTAGATCTAATCGATAGTCATTTATATCCGTGATTACAATATTTCTTGAGCCAGAGAATTTGCAAATTGCTACAGCCATGATTCCTATGGGACCTGCGCCAGAAATCAATACATCTTCACCGGTCAAATTATACGTAAGTGCCGTATGCACAGCATTTCCAAATGGATCAAAAAAAGCTGCAATTTCTGATGATATATCTTTATGAATAGGCCATACATTTGATTCAGGTATAACTAAATATTCAGCAAATGCCCCATTTCGATGAATTCCAATTCCAATAGTTTTATGGCATAGATGGCGTTTTCCAGCTCTGCAATTTCGACAATACCCACAAGTTAAATGCCCTTCTCCAGAGACGCGATCCCCTACCTTGTAATGCGTAACTCCTGCTCCAATTTCATCAATAATGCCACAAAATTCATGCCCTATGATTAGAGGCAATTCAAGATTCTTTTGCGCCCATTCATCCCAGTCATATATATGCATGTCGGTACCGCAAATTGCAGTATGCGTTATTTTAATCTTTACATCATTTGTTTCGCATATTGGGTTATCGACATTCTCCATCCATATCCCTGCTTCAGGCGAACGTTTTACAAGTGCTTTCATAAGGTTTTTATATTCATTGATTGTTCTAAAAAATTTAATGGGTTATACTTACCATACACAATGGAATAAACTTAGGAGGTTATTATTCGTTTATGCGGATTCAGACTCAGTTTCTTATTATAAATATTATTGGTGGAATTGCTGTTCTTGGTGGCTATGTAGTTGCATTAATAAATCATCCCGATACTAGAGGTGAGCTTTGGGGTGGGGTACCGGAAAATTTACGATTTTGGATTACTTCATTTATGTTTGTTTCTGCTTTTGGTTACTGCTTGGCAATGTATTATTTAATTTTTCAAGATGGATTAAGCTTGGATTTCTTTTGGGGAAAATTAAACGCCAATTATATGAAAGGACTATTAATTATTTTCCTTTTAACCGCTGCTTGCTGGATTCATACAACCTTTAGTTATCTAGAAACTGGAAATCAAGTTTTATGGACTTTTGTCCAAATCGAGCTTTGGTTGACTGGAATTTCAATTTTTCTTATGATGATTGGTCTTGCTACAGCTAGTGGAATCAATAATAATTTTCTTCATAGCTCATCCGTAATAGGTCTTCTTATTATTTCCTTTCATTGTTTAGCGCTAGATGCAATGTTATGGATTAGTAGATTCCCTATTAAACATTGATTAAGACTTAGTTATCTTTTGTCAGAATTAAAAAAATCATTAGGACTAATTGATGGTATTTCATTATTAATTGGAATTACTATTGGTTCAGCTATTTTTGCCACACCTCAAATTATTGCATCTTATAGTGTTTCATTTTTCAGCATCATCTTGCTTTGGATAGTTGTCACTTGTTTCGTTTTTATCGGTTCATTGATTTATGCTGAGCTAGGATCTCGTTTTCCTAATACTGGAGGAGAGTATATTTATATTAATAAGGCTTTTGGTCCTTTTTGGGGATTTATTTTTGGATGGTCTCAATTATTAATTATTAGGACCAGCCCCGCTGCAGGAATAAGTCTAATTACTGCAAATTATATCGGATATTTTATTGAAATGAATCAATTTCAAAAAAATATTGTAGCGATTGCCGTTATCATCATATTTGGTATAATTAATTTTATGGGCGTTGAAAGAGCTAGCGCATACAATAAATTTTCATCCTTAGTAAAGACAATAGGGATTGTTGTATTTACATTTGCTGGGTTGATGATTTTTGGCGGAGATTTTTCAAATTTACCTGAGTCTATAAATTCTACTCAAAATTTAGGCCCGATAGGAAATGCGGTAGCTGCAATAATTTTAGTCTTATTCTCTTATTTGGGTTGGGATAGGGTTGGCTATGTTGCCGGAGAGATGAAAAATCCCAAAGATATTATTCCGCGGACGATGTTTTATGGAATTGGTACGATTGCAATTATATATCTTAGTGCAAATCTTTTATATCATACAGTAATGGGATTAGAGGGTGTGAGAAATAGCAATATTGTTGCATCAGATACCGCATCCATCCTCTTTGGTAATATAGGAGCTTCAATAGTATCCATGATTGTGATTATTTCAGCTACAGGAAGTATTAATGGGACAATGATGTCGGCTAGTAGACTGTACTACGCTATGGCCAAGGATGGGTTATTATTTAGCTGGTTTAACCATATTCATCCAAGTTTTAAAACACCTACGCACTCAATCATCGCCCATTGTATATGGGGAATAACCTTACTTGTAGTCAGACAAAATTTTGAAACCATTGTGTCTGGAATGGTGTTTACGATTCTTATATTTTATATTGTAACTACTTTAGCCCTATTTAGATTCAGAAAATTAAATATTGGCCAGGAGGGATATCGTATCCCTTTTTATCCATTATTACCGTTAATATATCTAATTGGATTAATTGTGCTCGTATCATTAAGATTATTTTATCAATTTAATTTATCAATTCAGGATTTAAGCTTTGTGCTGACAGGGGTGCCAATTTATTTTCTTTTTTTTAAGCAGAAAGTTAATCGCTAACTTTAGCCCCATTATTTAATCAGATATAATTAATTATGAGTAAAATTGTTTCACTAACAAATCAAAAAGGCGGAGTTGGAAAAACAACTACCTCTGTTAATCTTGCAGTAAGTTTTGCAGTTTCAGAGGTAAAGACTTTGCTGATTGATTTAGATCCACAATCAAATGCTACGACAGGTCTAGAGGCATTGATTGAAAATCCTCAAGGAACAATTTATGATTCAATCGTTGGAAAAGAAAAAGCCTCAAATGTTATCAGTTCGACAAAATTGGATTGTTTAGATATCATTACTTCAACAAATGATCTAGTTGGAGCAGAAGTAGAATTAGTAAATCTAATGGCGCGCGAAAGGCAACTTGAAAAAGCATTGAAATCGGTACAAAAAAAATATGACTACATTTTAATTGACTGCCCGCCATCACTTGGTTTATTAACATTAAATGCGCTAACCTGTTCAAACTCAATAATTATTCCAATTCAGTGTGAATATTATGCCCTAGAAGGATTAGGTCAGTTATTAAACACCTTCCGATTGGTTCAAAAGAATTTAAATCCAAAACTTGAAATTGAAGGCGTTCTGCTAACGATGTATGATTCTAGATTGAACCTTTCCAGTCAAGTAGCAGATGAGGTGAGAAGTTTTTTTAAGGACAAAATATTTGAAACCGTTATCAATAGAAATGTTCGTTTAAGCGAGGCGCCAAGTTTTGGAAAGCCAGCACTGCTTTACGATGCAAATTCTACAGGTGCTCAAAATTATTTATCCTTAGTTGAGGAGATATTACATAATGGCAACTAAGAGACTAGGAAAAGGACTTGAAGCTTTAATTCGTTCGGATCATGCCGTAAAAAAAGAGCATATAAGCCACTCTGGCGTTACGCAAATATTATTATCAAAGATTAAAACAAATCCTTATCAACCAAGAAAAGAGTTTAATAAGGATGCTTTGACTGACCTCGCTTCATCAATCAAGCAAAAAGGAGTTATTAGTCCAATTACTGTATGTGCAGAAGGTAATGGTTATATTTTAATCGCTGGAGAGCGAAGGCTCAGGGCATCTAAGTTAATTAAGCTTAAAGAGATTCCAGCATACATCATGGAAGTAAAAAATGATTCAGATATGATGCAAATAGCTCTTATTGAAAATATCCAACGAGAAAATTTAAATCCAATGGAAGAATCCGAAGCATATGCATTATTAAATAACCAATTCAAACTTTCACAAAAAGATATTGCAAAATCTGTTGGGAAAAATAGATCTACTATAACAAATTCATTAAGATTGCTTCAGCTTCCTTCGGAAATACGCAAAAGCCTCAAACATGATAAAATTTCTGCAGGCCATGCTCGTGCCATTCTTTCTATGTCCACAAAGACTGGAATGCTAAAGCTTTGGAAAATGATTTTAAAGGATGGGCTATCTGTAAGGTCTGCAGAAAAAGTTGCTAAAGGTTCAGCTAAGATCAAGTCAGCTAAAACAAAAAGCCTCAAAACAAAAAGTAAATCTACTCGCTCTTTAGAAAATGAACTGATTTCAATTCTTGGGACAAAAGTTAATTTGAATGCTAGGGGAAATCAATCCGGATCAATATCAATTGAGTATTTTACCCATGATGATCTTGAGCGAATATTAGAATTATTACGAAGCATAGATAATTAAAAAATGAAACCAAGTCGATATACTTTTTTAATTGTGCCTGACCATGATGGAGATAGTAGGCGATTTTCAATATCAAGGAATGGAACACTATTTATTTTGATATCATTCATTATATCGATCGTAGCTGTAGTCTTATCTTATATTTATCTTATTCCTATCGCGGTTGACTATACTCGTATGGATTATCGGTATAATGAAGTGATTGGTGAAAGAATTGAAGTTTTAGAATTATACAGAGACCTTGAAAGAATGAAACAGATGGAAATCGTTGTTCAAAAAGCCTTAGGTATGGATCTTGGTGAAAGCGATTCTACCGATTCAGGGCTATCCAAAATGATGGATGATTACCCAATTAAATTAACCTATCTTGATAACGTGCCGTCTTTATTGCCAGCTGCAGGTGTCTTAACGCAAGATATGATAGTTTCCAATAAAGAGGATATTAGAGAACATTTCGGGGTTGATATTGCAGTTCCACTAGGTGAGCCCGTAATGGCATCAGCATCAGGACAAGTTGTATTTTCTGGATGGACGACAGAACTTGGAAACTTGGTGATTATTTATCATGGAAATGAGTATTTTACTTACTATGGTCACAATGAATTAATATTAGTAAAACCTTACGAAAAAGTTAAGCGAGGTGATGTAATTTCAACTTCTGGAAATTCAGGAATAAGTTCAGGACCTCATCTTCATTTTGAAATTTGGAAAGATGGGGAACCTATTGATCCTTTATTGTATTTTCCAGAGCTAAATCAATCAAATATTAGTGTGAAATAAATTATGGCTAAAAACGATTATAAAGATGTACATACAATGATTGGCACAGATGCTGTTATCCAAGGCAATGTTACCTGCCAGGGTGGCGTTGCTGTCTATGGAAAAGTATTTGGCGATGTTGTTTCAGAGGGGCCAGTACGAATTGCTCGCGGAGGAGAAGTTCATGGAAATGTGCAAGCTAATGACTCTCAAATAGGCGGCATGGTAGATGGAAATGTTCGAGTAGAAAATAGAGCAGTTTTAGGATCTGAGTGCAACTTAAAAGGGGATTTAGTATATAGAACCCTAGTAATTGAAGAAGGCGCTCAGTTCCAAGGGCATTGCGTAATGGTTGAAAACGAAACTCCACCAAGTGATAGTTAAATAGATAGACTATCTTTTTTTATGACAAAAAACGATGATGATTTCATTCAAAGAACATTGAATGAATTTCAACGTTTCTTAAGATTATCTGCTCCAGCAGCAAGCGCTTCAAATACTCTTTTAGGGGGTATTATAAGTTTATCGCTAATTGGTTATGTTATCGATATAAATTTTGATACCTATCCAACTTTTTTTATCATTGGGCTTTTATTTGGATTGATTGTTGGTCTTTATCAATTGTACAAATTCATAAATAAAAAATGAAACAGTTACCAAATTATATTTTGCTTGCAGTATTAATTATAATCATTGGCTTTACTGTATATCCAAATAACAAAATTGAAATTGTCGTGGGGACTTTAACGCCATTTACCATTGCCTTGATTGAAACCTTTTTACTATTAAAGACTAGCCAAATCAATGCTCTTTCTACTACTAGAATATTAATGATCGGCTTCGTTTTGAAGATGATATTTTTTGCACCCTTTTTATTAGCTCTTATTCACTTTTATGCTTTTAACACTCACTCATTTGTGTTTAGCTTTTTAGGTTCTTTTATAGCGTTTCATACGTTGGAAGCAATGTTTATAAATTCACTTTTTAACCATAAACAAAAAAAGTATTAATGATTTTAGGCGGTGAAAAGTCAACCGGTCAAAGCGTAACCCAACAAGTTGCTGATTATATAATTGGCCACGTTTCTAATTCTGACCAAGCTCATCCCATTTTACATTTACCTAGTATTTTTGGAATAGATATGTCTGTAACAAAACATGTAATGATGTTATGGATCGTAGCAATAGTGGTCTCTCTATCTATCATAGTTCCTATTCGAAGATTTTTACGACAAACAACATATAATCCATCTACAGCTTCAAGCGCCATTGAGGCCATTGTGCAGTTTATAAGAGATTCTATTGTTGCTCCAAATGTTGGCCCAAAATGGGTCAATACCTGGACCCCTTTAATTCTTACCTTCTTCTTCTTCATTCTTTTTGCAAATGGCATTGGCATGATTCCTATTTTTGATTTTTTAGGGGTAACAAATAAATTTGTACATTCTAATTTTATTGATAGCCTAACCCATGGTGGAGCAACTGCTACTGGTAATTTCCATGTTACCGCAGCTCTTGCATCCATTACATTTTTTGCAATAATTATCGCAGGTTCAAAAGCACACGGCTTTATTAATCACTGGAAAAACCTAGTACCACATGGACTTGCTTGGCCAGTTTATATCATTTTAATCCCCATTGAATTAATGGGGATGATCGTTAAACCCTTTGCATTAACGATGCGATTAGCTGCGAATATGACGGGTGGACACATTGCTATTTTAGCACTGTTATCACTAACGGCTATTTTTGCTGACAAATTTCAATCAACTGTGGCTGGGATTGGTGCTGCTTTAATATCGGTACCAATGGCTACAGCAATTTCTGGACTTGAAATAATCGTTGTTCTAGTGCAGGCATATGTATTCACATTACTAACTGCAGTATTTATTGGAATGGCGATTAATGTTCACCATTAAACAAATAAGGAAATAATAATATGGAACCTACAACATTTCTCCCAATTGGACTTGGCCTGATTGTCATAGGCGCTGCTATGGGCATTGGAAAATTTGCATCTGCTGCTGCAGAAAGCATTGCTCGTCAACCTGAAGCTGCTGATAAGATTACTGGCGCTGTCAATTTGCCTTTATTCTTGCTTGAAGGCGTTGCTATCTTAGCTGAAGTATTCGCTTTCTTAATGCTTGTTCTTTAAGAACATAGAAAAAGCAAATTCATAGGAACATGAAATGAATTTCTTAGTTATAGCTATTTTTGCAGGCGATAGTGGAGGTAAAAATCTATTAACTCAAGTAACGCCAGGACTATATATATGGACAATAATTACATTTTTATTGCTTTTTTATATCCTTGCAAAGTTCGCTTGGAAGCCCCTGTTAAAAATGCTCGAAGAAAGAGAAAGCTTGATTAAGAATTCTCTAGATGATGCTGAAAAAGCTCGTCAAGAATTAGAGAAGCTTAATTCAGAATCAGAGGCAATAATTTCTAAAGCCCGCTCTGATGCCCAATCAATCCTTTCTGATGGAAAAGCAGCTGCTGAAAAAATCAAAGAAGATACGATTTCAAAAGCAAAAGATGAGGCAGATAAAATTAGAGAAGATGCCCAGCATCAAATCCAAGTTGAAAAGGATAAGGCAATTACTGACATTAAAAAAGAAGTTGTCGATTTATCAATTTCAGTAGCTGAGAAACTAATTAACAAAAATATCAGCGAACAAGATAACAGTTCATTGATAGAAGAATCCTTGAAAAAAATCAAAAAATATGAAGCTTGATCAAAGAGCAAAGCAGTACTCTGAAGCCTTGTTTAATGTAGCGGTTAAATCTCAATCTGAGATAGATGCTAAAGATTCTCTTGCTAATTTATGCAATGCCATAAGATCCTCTGCTGAATTTAGATCATTTTTACTCTCAAAAAGAGTATCCAATATTGATAAGGCCAAGGCAACAAAAGAAGCATTTGGAGATAAATGCCATGAAATTATTAGTGAGTTTATTGCTCTTTCTAATAATGATAATCTTGTAAAGATTATACCCTTAGTTAGTAAACACTACAATCGCATGCTTGCAGATAAAAAAAATATTGTAAATGTTATAGCTGATGTAACAATTGATCTAGCCGAAGATAAAAAGGCGCAACTCAAAACATTACTTGATCAAGCCTTGAATAAAAATACAGAGATTTCATTCAAGGTTGACCCGGATCTTATTGGTGGAATTAGGTTGAGAGTCGGCAATGAACTTGTAGATGCTTCAATAGTAAATCATTTAAAAAACATGCGTCAAGAAATGTTAGACGCGTAATACCTAGAAAGAGACTATGGAAATCAAAACTGATAATATTACCGCACTACTTCAAGAACAGATCAAGAAGTTTGATTTATCTGTTGATGTATCTGAGGTTGGCGAAGTAATTGAAATAGGAGATGGAGTTGCCCGTGTTTCGGGTCTTGAAAAAGTCATGAGCTCAGAACTTGTTGAGCTCCCAAATGATGTTTACGGCATGGCTCTTAATTTGGAAGATGATAATGTTGGCGTGGTTTTATTTGGTGAATCTAGCCATGTTAAAGAAGGTGATCTTGCAAAACGAACAGGAAAAGTGGTTGAGGTGCCAGTAGGTGATGCAATGCTGGGGCGCGTTGTTAACCCATTAGGTCAGCCCGTTGATGGTAAAGGAGCAATTGACACTAAAGATTTCCTTCCTATTGAAAGAAAAGCATTAGGTGTTATGTCGCGCTCACCAGTCA
Source organism: Fidelibacterota bacterium (assembly GCA_002717765.1). The sequence goes on from PBCB01000016.1 coordinate 33,922, forward strand.
ATCAACCTTTACAAACAGGTATCAAAGCTGTTGATAGCATGATACCAATTGGTCGGGGTCAGCGCGAGCTCATTATTGGTGATCGTCAAACTGGAAAAACTGCGGTAGCGGTTGATGCAATTATCAACCAAAAATATACCCATGAGACAGATTCGCCAGTTTACTGTATTTATGTTGCGATTGGCCAAAAAGCATCTACTGTTGCTTCTATTGTTGCTGAGCTAGAAGCAAATGGGGCAATGGAGTATACTACAGTAGTTTCTTCAAGCGCTTCCGATGAAGCCCCATTGCAATATATTGCACCATACTCTGGCTGTGCAATGGGAGAGTATTTCAGGGATAATGGAAAAGACGCATTAATTATTTATGATGATTTATCAAAACAAGCTGTTGCTTATCGTCAGATGTCACTTATTCTTAGAAGGCCTCCTGGAAGAGAAGCATTTCCGGGCGATGTTTTTTATCTCCATAGCCGACTATTAGAAAGAGCATCTAAACTTTCTGATGACCTTGGCGGTGGATCATTAACAGCCTTACCAATTATTGAGACACAAGAAGGAGATGTATCTGCCTATATTCCAACAAACGTGATTTCAATTACTGATGGACAGATATATTTAGAGAAAAATTTATTTAACTCTGGGGTTCGACCTGCTATTGATGTCGGCATTTCAGTTTCTCGCGTAGGTGGGAATGCGCAAATTAAGGCAATGAAAAGTGTTGCAGGTACGCTTCGATTAGACCTTGCGCAATATCGCGAACTTGAAGCTTTTGCAAAGTTCGGCTCAGATCTTGACAAAAATACTTTAGCTCAATTGACTCGAGGTGAGCGCATGGTAGAGATTCTTAAGCAAGGACAATATGTACCTATGCCAGTTGAAAAACAGGTTGCAATAATTTTTGCAGTATCAAAAGGGTATTTGGACTCTGTTCCCGCTGATAAGGTAGCTGAATTCGAATCAAGCCTTTTTGATTATTTAGAAGCAAATAACGCTAATGATTTAAAAACGATTATCAAGGAAGGCGTTATTTCAGACAAATTAGAAACTAGTCTTGAAAAAGCAATCTCGGCATTTGCAAATGGGTTTACCGTTTAAATAATGGCTAATCTTAAAGATATTCGTGATCGAATTAAATCGGTCAAAAGTATTCAAAAGGTTACCAAAGCAATGAAAATGGTTGCAGCTGCGAAAATGCGAAGAGCTCAAGAAAATATGGAGAAAGCCAGGCCCTACAATCACCGTTTAGTAGAAATTATTCAGCACTTACTTCCATCCGTAGAAAGAGATATGCTGCCATTGTTAGAGGTGAGAGATGTAAAAAGAGTAGCGTATGTTGTTGTCACGTCTGATAGGGGATTGGCTGGCTCTTTTAATAGCAGTATATTAAGAAAAGCTCATAATGATATTGATGAATTTGGTAAAGAAAATGTGGATATTTTCTGTATTGGTAAAAAAGCCAATGATTATTTTAAATCTAGACAATATAATATAGTTGATTCATATTTTGATTTTTGGAATGAATTAAACTTTAATCAATCAATGAAAATTGGAAGCACGATAATTAATCACTTTCTTGATCAGTCTGTTGATGAGATTCGAGTTATTTATAATGAATTTGTAAACGTCGCGACCCAAGCAGTTATTACGGAAAAGTTACTGCCAATTGAATTGCATGATGAAGAACTAACTGATATTGATTATCTTTATGAACCATCTAAGAAGAAAATTGTCAAATCATTGATTCCGCGCTACTTAAATGCGCAAGTATGGAAATACTTATTGGAATCGTACGCTAGCGAGCAAGCTGCAAGGATGGTTGCAATGGAAAACGCTACAAGCAATTCTGAAGATATGATAAAAAATTTAACATTAGAATTTAACAAAGCACGCCAAGCTGCCATAACAACAGAGATGTTAGAGATTGTTAGTGGAGCTGAGGCGCTAAAAGAATAAGGGATTCTTAATATGTCAAATATGACTGGAAAAATTTCTCAAATAATGGGTGCAGTAGTTGATGTTGCATTCGAAGATGGCCATTTGCCAAATATTATGAACGCCCTAAGCGTTGATAGAGGTGAAGAAGGGGCTTTAGTTTTAGAGGTCGCTCAGCATTTGGGTGATAATATGGTAAGAACGGTAGCAATGGATTCAACGGATGGATTGACTAGAGGAGTAGAGGTTGTTGATAGCGGCTCTCCAATCACTGTACCTGTTGGTCAAGAAACGCTAGGAAGGCTTTTTGATGTCCTTGGTAATGTAATTGATGGAAAAGGCGATCTTAAAACTGATAAGAAGAATCCAATTCATAGGCCCGCTCCAAAACATGAAGAATTAACTACTTCAACAGAAATTCTAGTTACTGGAATCAAAGTAGTTGACCTTATGGAGCCATATACCAAAGGAGGAAAAACTGGTCTATTTGGTGGGGCTGGAGTAGGTAAGACGGTTTTAATTCAAGAATTAATTAGAAATATTGCAACGGAACATGGTGGTTATTCTGTTTTTGCAGGAGTTGGTGAACGAACTAGAGAAGGCAATGATCTTTATAATGAAATGACTGAGTCTGGGGTGATTGATAAAACAACAATGGTATTTGGCCAAATGAATGAACCTCCTGGAGCTCGTTTAAGGGTCGCTCTAAGCGGATTGGCTATGGCTGAGTTTTTTAGAGATGATGAAGGAAGAGATGTCTTATTGTTTGTGGATAATATTTTTAGATTTACTCAGGCAGGATCTGAAGTATCTGCTCTTTTGGGAAGAATGCCTTCCGCGGTGGGTTATCAGCCAACTTTATCAACGGAAATGGGAGAGCTTCAAGAAAGAATTACATCAACAAAAAAAGGATCTATTACTTCAGTACAGGCGGTATATGTACCCGCAGATGATTTAACTGACCCAGCGCCTGCAACAGCCTTTGCTCATTTGGACGCAACATCGGTGCTTGAGAGAAAAATTGCCGAATTGGGCATCTATCCTGCAGTTGACCCATTAGCATCAACTTCAAGAATTTTAGACCCCAGGATAATTGGAGATCGTCACTATAATGTAGCAAGAAACGTTGAGGGTGTCCTGCAAAAATACAAAGACCTTCAAGATATTATTGCAATCTTAGGAATGGATGAATTATCTGATGAGGATAAATTAACAGTTTCTAGAGCAAGGAAAATTCAGAAATTTTTCTCTCAACCATTTTTTGTGGCAGAGCAATTCACTGGAACCCCAGGTAGATATGTTGANCTTGANGATACNGTTTCAGGTTTCGAAGCAATTTTAAATGGCGAAGCTGATGANATNCCTGAAAATGCNTTTTCATATGTTGGATCAATTGATGAGGCTTTTGATAAAAGCAAAGATGTAAAATCAGATAGNTCCAATNATAAATCAAAAAAAGAATGANNAANCTGCTNANGAAGATAGNNAGCAANNTNAAGAACCAGAANCNGAAGAGGCNGAGGTNGCNGNTACCTCAGTTGAAGAAAACTCAGAGCAAGAATAAAATNATTTTTTATGANNACNTTTAGCNTAGAAATAGTTACNCCAACGCNGNTCNTTAAANAAAGATNATGTNNCATATCTNCGNTGCCCTGGAATGGATGGATTGTTTGGTGTTTTATCTGGNCANCGCGATGCNNTGATNGCNCTTAATNTAGGAGAGATNAAAATATCTCAAGATAATAATGATNTNATNTATGCAACNAGTGGTGGGTTTGCTGANATNTCNGGNAATAAAGTTGAGCTTCTNGTNGAAACNATTGAAGAAGCTNAANAAATAGATAAGCAAAGAGCNGAGNCTTCNNTAAAGCGNGCTAANGATCGTTTAAAGTCNANNGAAGNTATTGATNCNAAAAGNGCAGAGTTGGCGCTTGCNCGAGCTATGAATCGNNTNTCTATTTCAAGAAAATAGCTNNCAACCTTTTTTCCTNCTTTNTTCTTGAAACATTTAGCGTATCAAGAATTTTTTTATAAATTTAACTAAATCATATATGAATATAAGAACACATACATGCGGTGAATTACAATCCAAGGATTGTGGGAAATCTGTCATATTAAATGGATGGGTTAATACCGTTCGCCTCCATGGNCAGGTAGTTTTTGTTGACCTGCGTGATAGGTATGGTAAGACACAAATTGTCTTTAATTCTGAGGATTATAGCGGTGATTTTGAGCAAATTAAAAAGTTATCCATGGAAGATGTATTATCTATTTCTGGCGATGTTCGNGATAGAGATAAGAACTCGGTTAATTCTGATATGCCTACCGGTGAAATAGAAGTTTATGTAACCGAAATGCAAATTTTAAACTATGCTGATCCGCTTCCATTTGTGATTTCTGATCGAAATAGCGCGGAAGAGGATCTAAGATTAAAGTTTAGATATCTTGAGTTACGCACAGATGAATTACAACAAAATATCAAGACACGACACAATACGTATCATGCAGTGCGAAACTATTTAGCCAAAAAAGATTTNATTGAAGTTGAAACTCCTGTATTGATGAAATCAACACCTGAAGGGGCAAGAGATTATCTAGTCCCTAGTAGAATTCATCATGGAAAATTTTACGCGCTTCCGCAATCCCCACAAGTATATAAACAAATATTGATGATTTCTGGCTATGATAGATATTTTCAAATTGTTAAATGTTTTAGGGATGAGGATTTAAGAGCTGATAGACAACCTGAGTTTACTCAAATTGATATTGAGATGTCATTTATTGATGAAGAAGTAATTTTTAAAGAAATGGAAGGGTTAACTCAACATATATTCAAATCAGTCAAAAACATTGATTTGCCAAAAACATTTCCTCGACTAACCTATGATGAGTCAATGGAACTCTATGGGTCAGATAAGCCCGACACTAGATTTGAAATGCATTTGATCGATGTAAAAAGCCATACTGATCAATCTGGGTTCAATGCATTTAAATCGTCTCCTTATGTTAAGGCAGTAGTTATTAAATCGGGCGCTAGGTATTCTAGAAAAAATATTGATGATTATACAGATTATGTAAAGAAATACAAAGCCAAAGGCTTAGCATGGATGAAGATGGAGTCAGATAAGCTCACAGGAGGTATTTCAAAATTCTTTGATAATGCCATTCAAAAAGATCTAATTCAATCTGCCAATATGGAAGACGGTGACATCATCTTTTTAATTGGAGATGAAAAAGAAGTTGTGTTAAGTGCGCTTGGTGCTCTTAGAGTATTAATTGGCAAGGAGGAAGGATTATGCGATCCAACTAAATTCAATCCTGTTTGGATAACTGACTTTCCTATGTTTGAATTTGATAGTGATTCTAATAGGTATGTTGCAAGACATCATCCATTTACAGCACCTTCTTCTTCTAACATAACGGACCTTGATTCAGACCCATCATCATTAAAATCACGAGGTTATGACCTTACGATGAATGGTTATGAAATAGCAGGAGGATCAATCAGAAACCATCAACCCGATTTTCAATCAAAGATTTTCGAATTATTAGGCATGGACAAAGAAGAGATTAGTTCAAGATTTGGATTTTTAGTTGAAGCCCTAAAATANGGNACCCCTCCGCATGGCGGTATAGCTTTTGGTTTTGATAGATTGATTATGATTTTGTCAGGATCAAGCAATATCCGTGATGTTATTGCATTCCCAAAAACTACTTCAGCCTCTTCTTTAATGGATGAATCTCCTAGTTCTGTATCAAAAGACCAACTATCTGAATTAAATATTAATATAGTAGATAAAAAGAAATAATTATTTAATTTATTTCAATCGCTTGAAAGAGGTTAATTTCTTTCGAATTCTTTACTTATGAATTATTCTGATTATTGTAGCCCAGGTACCAAAATTCAGAAACGATATCTAAAAGTTTCTAATGATATCCAGCTATTTGAAGTTCATTTTTCACCGAAAGATATTTCAAAATACCCCCCTGTAATTTTCATACCAGGTTGGGGCTCATTCATTCAAGGATGGCAAATTGTTCTCAAAGAAATGACCAAGCATTTTGAGATTTATTACATTGAAACAAGAGAAAAGAGCTCAGCNAAACATGTAAAAGAGCAAAAAATTAGCATTCAAAATATTGGAGATGATATTACTAAAGCCGTGCGGTTACATGATATAGATGATAATAACTTTATAGCNTTTGGAAGTTCGATGGGTGCAACAGTAATTCTTGATGCAATGGCTGAAAATAAAATCAATCCATCCTTAGCGGTTCTTATTGGTCCAAATATTGAATTTAATATTCCACAGTTTTTAATAATCATTATTGCATTAATACCTACTCAGCTTTATAAGATGATTAAACCTTTTGCGAAATGGTATATGAAAAGAAAATATATTGATATGAAATCTGATTCGAAGCAATATCATAAATATTCTTACGTGTTAGATCATATTCACCTAGGGAGAACTCGACGTTCAGCGCTAAGTTTTAAAAACTATAGTTTTGAGGATAAAATTGAACAACTAAAAAAAAGAATTTTGGTTTTCTCTGGCAATAAAGACATTTTACATAGCTATGAAAAAACATTGGATATGGTCAATAGGATTAAGCAAGCAACCCTAATTAACTTAGAAACTAACGATAGAACTCATAGCGTTGAAATGGTAGATGAATTAAGATCTTACTTAAATAAATATAATTTATTCAAATAGAGATTCTTTTTTTGCTAAAAGAGTTTTTGCCTTTTCTTGTTCAAAAAGATTTTCAGGTGANGCCTCNGGTAGTTTTGTAGGGTCTGTATTTAATACAAACTGAAGATCTTCAATGAATGAATCTCTATCTCCGTTTTTGGTATGAAGATATTGCGCGCGCATTATATAGGTTGTCATAAAAGCTGGTTCACTAGAAATTGATTTATCAAAATTATTTTTTGATTGATCCAAATTTACNCCAGGAAGCTTAGCGTAAAATGAACCAAAAATACGATTTGCTCCATGGTAATAGTATTCTGGGTTTATTGAAAGTATTCGATGAAGCGCAGTTTCAATAATTTCCCGATTCTCCATTCTTTCTAGTACCGGTTTTGTCAGTAGGTAGCTAGTATAATTTTCTGCCCACCAATAGGCAACAGGGAGCAAATGCTCAGAGAGATTTTCAAGCCCAGCAATAGTTTTTGCTANACTATCACCNTCAATCGACTTAAAGCCATTTTGAAAATCTTTAGAATTAATAATGTACTGCCAAGATTTTGTAAATCCATTGATAAATGATGAATCAGCTGATTTATCATTGATTGCGCTAAACCTCCCTATAAAATAACAACTTCTAGAGTATAGANNCATTATATCAGAATTTTTTGGATCAAGCTCTACTGCTTTTGATAGAAAATGGTTTGATAATTTTGCATCTTTATGNTCGACCCTTTTCTCCCAATGTGATTTTCCTAGCTTAGCNAGGTGTTCTATATTTTTTTTCTTAGAAACATATCGATTTGAAATAGGGGATTTAGTTGCACATCCAGAAAATAATAAAAGGACAAAAAGTATATATTGAAATGCTTTCATAGTAATAAATTTAATCTGTCACCTGTGTAATACATTGAAAATAGTTATAAATTCGANCCTTAATTTTAATAAATAAATTTAGTAGATGGAAAAGACAATTGAAATGAAAGGTATTGACCTTGGTTCTTTTTTTGGACCGGCTGATACTAATTTAAAACTAATTGAAAATAATTTCTCTAGTACAATAATTGTACGTGGTAGTNTGATCAAAATTATTGGTGATGAGAAAGAAATATCTGCAATCAATCAAATTTTTCATGAAATGGCAGCTACGCTGAATGAAAAGGGATCGCTTGGAAAAAGCGATGTAGAGACATTATTAACATTTAATACAACTGCTTTGAATTCAAGCGCTAGCGACCCTGATAATATTATCCATTATGGCCGTAAAGGAAGTATATCCCCTAGAACAAAAGGTCAGAAAAAATATGTAGATACAGTAAAAAATAATGATATTGTTTTTTCAACTGGCCCAGCTGGAACAGGGAAAACATTTATTGCAGTAGCTTTTGCAGTAGCTGCACTTGAAAATCATGAGGTCGATAAAATTGTTTTATGTAGACCAGCTGTTGAAGCTGGTGAAAGCTTAGGGTTTCTTCCAGGCGATCTTAAAGAAAAAATCGATCCTTATTTAACTCCTCTTTATGATGCTTTAGGAGAAATGTTAAATTTTGAAAAATTAAAACCTCTTCTTGCNAATAATACCATTGAAATAATNCCCCTTGCTTATATGAGNGNGAGGACTTTAAATAATGCCTTCATGATTTTAGATGAGGCGCAAAACGCTTCTTCGGTTCAGATGAAGATGTTTTTAACTAGGCTGGGCGTTAATTCNAAAACAATTATTACTGGGGATGTAACTCAAACAGATCTACCAAAAAAACTTGAATCTGGATTGATNCAAGTTCTTAATTTATTAAAAGGGATAGATGGTATAGGCTTTTGCCAGCTTTCTTCAAAAGATATAGTTCGTCATAAATTAGTTAAAGACATAATCAAAGCATACGATGAAGGAAAAAATTAATTTTGCAACCTGATAATGAACCAATTTTTATAGTAAATTATAATAATATTTTTTAGCTATTTATAAAATGAATGCATTTTCTGCCCACACTGCTCTTTTCTGCCATTTATCATCTCAAAATAATTTTTTTATCAACTTCAATTTATATGGAACCTTTAAATGAATTTAACTAAACAGTTAATTGATTGGGANGATTTAGGCTTTGAACCCCTACCTACTAGAAGCATGTGGGAGGGTAAATGTTCTTCTGGGGACGAATGGACGAAAGGAGGCCTTGTTCCGTATGGAGAAATTAGCCTTTCACCAGCTGCCTGTGTTTTGAATTACGGTCAAGGTGTTTTNGAAGGGATGAAAGCATACCATACCGCCAAAGATAGAATTGTACTGTTCCGCCCTGATAAGAATTCAGCGAGAATGCAAAAATCTACAGAAAGAATTTGTATCCCAGCAATGAATCACNAGTACTTTATGAATGCTGTTACTTCCACTGTATTGGATAATTTGGACTTTGTTCCTCCTTATGGAAAAGGTACAATGTATATAAGACCAATAAGCTTTGGTATTTCTCAGGCAATTAGCGTGCAACCTGCATCAGAATATTTATTTATAGTTTTTGCTTCTCCTGTTGGTCCATATTTTAAAGGAGGTAGTAAAGTGCTTCATTTATATTTAAGTGACGAATTCCATAGGGCAGCTCCAAAAGGTATTGGCAATGCCAAGGCTATTGGCAATTATTCTGCTTCTTTGTTGCCAGGNTCAAAAGCAAAGTCTAAAGGATTTAATGATATGATATATGTTCATGCGAAGAACGAAACACTTATTGAAGAAATGGGAGCCGCAAACCTTTTTATCTTTTCTGATGGCGAGCTTTTGACGCCCAAACTAGGAGGGTCTATACTTGATGGCGTAACTCGAGACTCCGTTATTACTATAGCTGAAGAAATNTTAAATCTTAAGGTGAAAGAAACGGATATTGAAATTGAAAGATTNCTTCAAGCTGAAGAGGTTTTCTGTTGNGGTACTGCTGTTGAAGTAACTAGTGTTGGGAAANTATCAACAAAGGACAAAGATTATACCATTGGGAATGGAAGCTATGGNCCAAAGAGTCTTTTAATCAAAAAGCATCTACTGCAAATTCAAAAAGAAGAAATCGATGACCCGTTTGGGTGGATTCATCCAATTAATTAATTATCTTTTATGACTTCAATTAAACAATCTAGGCGCTCTGGAAGAGAAGCAGTTCTTCAGGCTCTTTATGCGCTTGAAGTTGGAGGCGAAAATCAGACTAAAACACTCAAAGATATTATAGCGCGCGAAGTTCGTGATGAGAAAATAAATATTTTCATCACAGAGCTTTTTGAAATTTGTTTAAAAAATAGAGATTGGTGTGAAAGTCAAATTAAGTCCCGACTCAACAATTGGGAATTTGAAAGAGTTGCACTTTTAGATCGTTTATTATTAGTGGTCGCAATAAGCGAGATTTTTTTTGTTGAAAACATCCCCCCTAAGGTATCTATTTCTGAAGCTATAGAAATAGCAAAGGAATATAGCACTGAAGAAAGCTCAGCTTTTGTAAATGGAGTTTTAGATAGTGTTTATAAATCAGCATNTCAAGAAAAAGATAAATTGGCATTATGATTATTAATTTAATTAATAAAATTTTTGGGACACGATCTGATCGCGAGATAAAATTGCTCTACCCAATAGTTGATGAAGTAAATCAATTGGCTGAAAAATTAAAAAATAAATCCGATGATGAAATAAGACAGCGCACTAAAGAATTAATGGATGAAATTCTCACTGCACGAAAAGAAGCGGAGGCTAAAGCTAAAGATGAAATTAGCGATAAAGAGGAAGCGAGAAAGTTTGTTTTACTTAGTGAGCATAAAAAACTTGATTCTATCTTACCTGAAGCCTTTTCTATGGTTAAAGAAACCTGTAGAAGGATGTGTGGGACAAGCTGGAGTGTTGTTGGTCGTGAACTGAGTTGGGATATGGTACCTTATGATGTTCAAATCATAGGAGGTATCATTTTGCATCGTGGGAATGTTGCAGAAATGAAAACTGGTGAAGGAAAAACTCTGGTCGCAGCTTTCCCAATATTTTTAAATGCCCTTACAGGTAGAGGGGTACATTTAATTACAGTAAATGATTATTTAGCTCAAAGAGATGCGGAATGGATGGGTGAGGTTTATAAACGTCTGGGGTTGACCGTGGGATTCATTCTTAACAATATGTCACCCGATGAAAGAAGAAAAAACTATAATTGTAATATTACCTATGGTACAAATAACGAATTTGGCTTTGATTATTTGAGAGATAATATGTCCCTGCAAAAAGAAGATCAGGTTCAGCGCGAATATGCTTATGCGATTGTTGATGAAGTTGATTCAGTATTAATTGATGAAGCAAGAACTCCATTAATTATTTCAGGTGCAGTTGACGCTCCTGTTGATACAACATTTAGTGAATTGAAACCCCTTGTTCAAAATTTAGTACGAAAACAAAATGAATTAGTTGCTCAAATTGTTAAAGAAGCCCAGTTATTAATCGATGAAAATAAAGACAGTGAAGCTGGATACAAGTTACTACAGGCCCTAAGAGGAGCTCCAAAGCATCCCCGGGTAATGAAAATTTTTCAAGAGTCAGGCACAAAAAAACTTGCCCATCAGGTCGAATCTGAGTTTATGAGAGATAAAAAACTTCATGAAGTTGATGATGATTTATATTATAGTATCGATGAAAAAACCCATGTTATTGATATAACCGATAAGGGAAGAAATGTTTTAGCCCCAAATAAACCAGAGGTATTTATTATTCCAGACCTTGGCGAGATTTTACATGATATTGACACTAATGAAGCACTCACCAAAATAGAAAAAGATAAAGATAAAGAATCTGCCTATCAAACCCACGCTGAAAGATCAGGAAAAATTCATAATATGAGCCAGCTATTACGCGCATATACACTTTATGAGAAAGACGTAGAATATGTTGTGCAAGATAGCAAGGTTCAAATTGTTGATGAATTTACCGGTAGGGTATTATCAGGTAGAAGATATAGTGATGGCTTGCATCAGGCATTGGAAACAAAAGAAAATGTAAAGGTAGAGCGCGAAACTCAGACTTTAGCAACAATTACTATCCAAAATTATTTTAGAATGTATGATAAGTTAGCTGGAATGACTGGTACAGCTGAAACCGAAGCTGAAGAGTTTGGATCGATCTATAATTTAGAAGTTGTCGTGATACCTACGCATCAACCTGTAATTCGCGATGATCGTAATGATTTAATCTATAAGACTAAAAGAGAGAAGTATAATGCTGTCGTAGAAGAGATTGCTTTAAGGTCTAACGAAGGACAGCCAACCTTGGTTGGTACCATCTCTGTTGAAGCTTCTGAATTATTATCTAGAATGTTAAAACGGAAAGGAATCCCCCATAATGTATTAAATGCCAAACAGCACCAAAGTGAAGCAGAAATCGTTGCAAGGGCAGGTCAAAAAGGAGCTGTAACAATAGCAACCAATATGGCGGGTCGCGGGACAGATATCAAATTAGGACAGGGAGTTAAAGACCTTGGTGGATTACATATCATTGGAACTGAAAGGCATGAATCAAGAAGGATTGATCTGCAGCTTAGAGGAAGATCTGGGCGACAAGGCGATGCCGGTTCAAGTGTTTTTTATTTATCTCTTGAAGATGACTTAATGAGATTATTTAACAGTGAGAGAATTGCAGCTGTGATGGATCGACTTGGAGCTGAAGAAGGAGAAGTTATAACTGCAAAGATGGTTACCAGGGCTATTGAGAATGCGCAGAAAAAAGTTGAGCAAAGGAATTTTGGTATCAGAAAGCATTTATTAGAATATGATGATGTGATGAACCAACAACGGCAAGTAGTCTATAATATTAGAAAACATGCATTAAATGATAATGATATTTCAGAAATCATTGATGATATGATCACCGATTTTGTTGAAGATGAGCTTGAAAAGCTAGAAGAAACAAATGTTCAAAATTGGGATTGGAGCAATTTAAAGCAAAATATTTCTTCGCATTTATTAGTTGATGTAAGCTTGGAAGCTGTTCAAGAACATATTGATAGCGATGATGTTGGGATTGATGATGTAAAAAATTACATTACCAGCAAGGCAAGCGAGGTGTATTCTACTAGAGAATCTCTTATTGAGCCTGATATATTGAGAGGTTTCGAAAAGTTTATTTCCTTACGTACTATAGATGAAAAATGGAAAGATCACTTATATGCGATGGATCAGCTACGAGAAGGAATTAATCTAAGAGCCTACGGTCAGAAAAATCCACTTCTTGAATACAAATCAGAAGGATTTCAAATGTTTCAGCAGATGATGGTTGATACGACATCGGATACGGTTAAGCGTCTTTATAGGACTCAAATACAAGGTATCGATTCAAGGCCAAGTAATCTTAGAGATAATACTTCAAATATTCAGGTAAGACATGATGAATCGCAGGGAATGGGGCTTAATACCCCGTCATTGCAAGAGCAAGCCGCTAATTCATCCGGTGCACTGAAATCACCAGTTAAGGTAGATGAAAAAATAGGAAGAAATGAAAAAATTAAATTAGTAAGTCCAAGCGGAAAACAAATTGAAGTGAAATTCAAAAAGCTTCAGCATTATTTAAATCAAGGCTATACAAAGGTATAAAAATTATGTCTAAAAAGTCAAAATGGGGCTTTGCAACAAAATCAATCCATATTGGAAATAAGGCCAATAAGGAACATGGTTCTGTAGCCCCCCCAATTCATTTAACATCAACCTTTAAGCAGGATGGCGTAGGTCAAAATCGCGGTCATGATTATTCACGCGTTTCTAACCCCACGCGTAGTCGACTAGAAGAAAACCTTGCTGCGCTTGAAGGTTCAAATTATGCAGTATGTTATAGTTCGGGAATGGCTGCTACAACAGCGCTTTTCCAATTATTTGATAAAGATGATCATATATTAGTTTCAAGAAATACTTATGGTGGTACATATCGAATGGCAATGAATGTCTTGAGTCGCCAAGGCATAGATTTTGAATGGATAGATACTAGAGACCCTCAGAATATTAATAAAAGAATTAAAGAAAACACAAAACTTGTTCATGTTGAGAGCCCAACCAATCCTCTTCTTGAGTTATGTGATATTGAGGAAACAGCAAAAATTTGTAAAAGCAAGAATGTCCTGCTAAGCGTTGACAATACATTCATGAGTCCATATGGTCAAAGGCCACTTGAGATTGGTGCGGATATTGCGATGCAGAGTTCAACAAAATCATTGTCTGGACACTCAGATATTCTTGGAGGCGTATTGACAACTAATGATGATGAATTGCATGAGCGATTGCAATTTATGCTTAAGGCAACCGGTGGCGTTCCTAGTCCTTTTGATAATTGGATTACTCTTAGGTCAACTAAGACTTTAGCGCTTCGTTATCAGAAAGCATCAGATAATGCCCTTGAACTTGCAAAGTGGCTATCGACTCTTACAAATATTCATAAAACTATTTATCCGGGACTGAAATCTCATCCTCAGCATGATATAGCGACTAAACAACAATTGAGCCCTAATGGCGATGTAGTGTACGGAGCCATGCTTTCAATTGATGTTGGAAACGTCAATACTAGAGATGAATTTTTAAAGAAAATTGAAATTTTCCAATTGGCTGAAAGCTTAGGGAGTGTAGAGAGTTTAGTTTGCATACCTTACTTTATGACGCATGCTGCGGTTCCAGAGAGCACTAAATTAGAGATGGGAATCACTGAATCCCTAATTCGCCTTTCTATTGGTATTGAAGATTTCAGTGATCTTAGAACAGATTTAGCTGACGCACTAAGTTAAAGAAATAAACTACTTAACTATTTCTTTAAGCTGGTCAAACTTCGTAATTTATATAATTCAATACAGGATATAAAATTAATGTAAGCCGCGGTGGTGGAATTGGTAGACACGCTGGTCTTAGGAACCAGTGCCTTATGGCGTGAAGGTTCGAGTCCTTTCCGCGGCACTTTGAATTATTGTTATGCACGAATCTCAATCTGAAGAAAAATCAATTCTCAAGGTAGTTATTCATAGTTTTTTTGTTGTCCCATTGGTTATTGCAATTTTTGCTGTAATAATTTTTTTGGTGATTCGAATAATGACTACTGAGCCAAACTCTGCTCGAGACTATCTTGAGGATGTAAAAATTGGCGGCACGACCAAAAGATGGCAAGGGGCTTTTGAGCTTTCAAAAATGCTATCAAATCCTAAAATGATACCCAAAGATGATCTTTTTGCTAATGAATTGATTGCAACTTTTGAATATTCATCTAATGATAGAGATGAGCGAATTCGCCAGTATCTAGCAATTGCTATGGGAGCAACTAAAGATGAACGCTATGTACCAACTTTGATTGATGCGATACAAAGCTCTGATATAGGCGTTGTTCAGGCGTGCGCTTTTGCATTAGGAAATATTGGAAGCACTGAAGCCATTGAGCCATTAACCGAGCTGCTTGATGAGCCAGATCCGCAAGTTCGCCTTCATAGCGTTATAGCTCTTGGTAAGATTGGCGGGCAAACTGTTGTTCCTTATCTTAAAAAGATGTTAACAGATATCGAACCCAATGTTAGGTGGGATGCAGCTATAGGATTGGCCAAGCAAAAAGATTCAACCGCAAGAACGATTTTATTAGACCTCTTAGATAGAAAGTATTTAAATTCATTTCCCAATATAGATGAAAAAGAAAAAGTACAGGTTATCTTGGTTGTAATTAGTGTTTCACATTTTATTCAAAATCAGGAACTTAAATCTAAATTAGAATTTCTTAAGAATGAGGATTCAAACTTAAAAATTAGAGAAGCTGCTAGAATAGCGCTTGAGAAATATATTATCTAAGTGTTTACATAGATGTCAGAAAAATCAAACAAAAAAACTTCGACAATAAGCCCAAAGTCTCCACCACCTGCAGCATTGAATAAGGTTGAAAATGAATCTAGTGTAGATCGCCGTACATTTTTTTCCTGGCTTTCTTTGGGTTGGATTGCATTTGTCGCTGCCACCGGCGGGTTTTTTACTATGATGCTTAGATTCTTTTTTCCTAATGTCCTTTTTGAGCCAGTCCAAACATTTAGAGCTGGATACCCTGATGATTATACGGTTGGTGAAGTTGATCTTAGATGGAAAGAAAAATATGGAGTTTGGATGGTAAGAAATGATGAAGGAATTTATGTATTATCAACCACTTGTACTCATTTGGGTTGTACTCCAAATTGGCAACCTTCTGCAAGAAAATTTAAATGCCCCTGCCATGGAAGTGGTTTTCGTGTTACTGGTATTCATTTTGAAGGTCCGGCACCAAGGCCTTTAGAAAGATTTAAGATAACTCTTGCAGATGATGGGCAAATTATTGTTGATAAGACGCAAAAATATCAACAGGAAAAAGGTCAATGGAATGATCCAGAATCATTTTTGAAGGTATAATATGTCTGATAAGAAAAATATATTTGAAAGAATAGCACAAGGGCAAATTTGGAAATCTATATTCCGTGGAGGAGGTACGCCAAAAACCAGACGTCAGCGAATGATGATTGTGCTAAACTCTGTATTTCTTCATTTGCACCCCGTTCGACTACCTAAGCATGCTGTTAAACTCAAATTCACTTGGTGCATGGGAGGGTTATCATTTTTTATTTTTCTAATTTTGACAATCTCTGGAATACTTTTGATGTTCTATTATAGGCCCACTATTGAATACGCATATACTGATATTATGGATTTGACTGAACAGGTTCCATTTGGAATAATGCGAGAAATTCATAGATGGGGTGCGCATGCTATGGTAATCACTGTGTGGTTGCATATGTTTAGAGTATTTATGACAGGATCATACAAACCGCCAAGGGAATTCAATTGGGCGGTTGGTGTCATTCTCCTTGTTTTGACATTACTATTAAGTTTTACCGGATACTTACTTCCTTGGGATCAATTAGCAATATGGGCTATTGCAGTTGGCTCAAATATGGCAGGAGCAACCCCTTTTCTAGGAGCAGAAGGTCCAGGATCATCATTGCTTGCTATTGGAGATATCAATTTTATTACAAAGGCAAGTGATGCAAGGTTTGGATTGATTGGCGGTAGATTTTTAGGTGAAGCAACGCTGTTAAGATTTTATGTTCTTCATTGCATAGGTCTACCATTTATTATTATGATATTCATGGCTGTTCATTTTTGGAGAATACGTAAAGACGGGGGTATCTCTACTCCAGTTTAAATGCTATGGAAGGTTTTAAGTCATTAATCAATTATATTTCTAATCCTACTATACTGGTTACTGCGGTTATTGTAGGATTCCCTTTTGTTTTTCCACCTTCAAATTGGTTTTATAGGATCCACAAAAAACTTGGGCTAGATAAGCTATGGACGATGAAAGGTTTAATTGTAATGACATCAGTTACAATTGCCTTTTTTATATTTGGACTTGGTGATGATAATTTTAAGAAAATTGTTTTAAAACCTGATAATGTTCCAATATCGGGCCTTATTATTTTATTGATATTTTTTACTTGGCTAAGTATGCATCAAGCTTATAAAAATGATAAGCTTATTGATCAAGGAAAACCTGTTGATGAGCATTATGAAGCTCCTAATGACAAGGTACTTGTTTGGCCAGATTTAGTATATGTAGAGCTTATCTCATTGATTTTATTTTCTGCATTCATGTTGATTTGGTCAATTGGACTACCAGCTCCATTAGAACAGCCAGCCAATCCATCCGAATCTCCAAACCCAGCAAAAGCTCCTTGGTATTTTTTAGGCCTTCAGGAAATGCTTGTATATTTTGACCCATGGTATGCAGGTGTCGTTTTACCTACATTTATTATTATTGGTTTAATGGCAATCCCCTATATTGATTCTGATCCAAATGGCTCGGGCTATTTTAGTTACAAAAATAGAATGCTTTCTGTTTCGATCTATCTTTTTGGATGGCTTGTATTGTGGAATGTTTTAATCGTTATTGGTACGTTTTTAAGAGGTCCGAATTGGGGATTTTTTGGCCCATTTGAGTACTGGGACCCCCATAGACTTGAGGCTCTAACCAATGTTAATCTATCCGAACTTTTTTATGTTAAATGGCTTAATACTGGTCTACCATCTAATATTTTACTGAGAGAAGCGCCAGGCCTATTTATAGTATTTATTATTTTTGCTGTTTTACCTCCTTTGCTTGCAAAGACACTATTAAAAAGTTTTTACGATAGGCTAGGTAGCGCCAGATATACTATTTTTGTAGTGTTGATGCTTTTTGGTGCATTACTCCCTGTAAAAATGTATCTTCGCTGGTTCTTTAACCTAAAATATATTATTTCGATGCCTGAGTTCTTTTTCAATTTTTAATTTATTGATATATGCCGATTAACCAAGAAGAAAGATATTATAATGTATTGAAACTCAATAAGTGGTTTGCTATATCTAGCTTACTGTTTACCGCTTTTTGGATTATTACATTTGCAGATGACTATAATCGACCATGGAAAAAGTATCAGTATGAATTTAGAAAATTGGAGATTGAAAATGTTAAGCAGAAGCTGACTAATCAAGAATTAATTCTTTCTGAAAATTCTGACTATCAAAATCTATTAAGTGAATTAGAAAAAAGACAAACTGAATTAGTAAATCAATCTGATAAGGTTGAAAGAATTCAAGCGCAAATCAATGATTTGGATGCTACTCTTTATCAGTCAAATCAAGATTATCAATTTGCTAAGGCAGACTTCGATGCTGCAAAATATACTTTAGAAGAATCTCAATTCGGGCACGGTGATCTTGAAAAAGCAAAAAAGAATTACAATAGACTTAAGAAAAAAACAGATGCCGCATTTTTAATTGCTGAAAAAAATCAGTCCTTGGTTGATAGTCTTGATCAAGAATTGAAAGTAATCAATTCATTCATTAAACAAACGAATGACGCGCTATATGCCATAGGTAGTGAAAAACAATTATTAGAAAGACAGTTGTCAAAATTAGATCCTGAAGCTATGACTTTTGCCAATAAAATAGCCAATATCGTTCGAGATGTTCCCGTTATAGACTTTATTGACCCCTACTATGAAGTAAAGCAGACAGTGGTAAATGACCTTGAGGATGATCTTGTATATATGGGCATGCCTAAAGTAGATAGATGCATAACTTGTCATGTGGGTATTGATAAAAAAGGATTTGAAGATGCACCACAACCATACACCACCCACCCAAGGNTAGAAGAGTTTGTAGGTGGAAGTTCACCTCATCCAACAAGTGAATATGGATGTACAACTTGCCATGCAGGACGAGGAAGAGGTACAGATTTTATTTCTGCAGGTCATATGCCAAAAAATGAAGAACAAGCTAAAGATTGGCATGATAAGTATGGCTGGGAAGCTTTGCATTATTGGGGTAATAAAATGTTGCCAACACAATATGCAGAGGCCGGATGTTTCAAATGCCATAGTGACAATATGCCAATTAAGGGCGCTGAAAAACTTAGTCTTGGAATGTCAACTTTTGAGAAAGCTGGATGCTATACTTGTCATAGCATGGATCGGTGGGGAGAAGATTATCCTAAAGCTGGTCCTAGTTTGTATAAGGTTGCCTCAAAAACTACTAAAGATTGGACATATCGCTGGATTATGGAGCCTAGAGCATTTCGACATAACACCTGGATGCCTCATTTCTTTAAGAAAGGAAATAACAGCAGCCCTAAGGATTTACTTAGAACTGAACAAGAAGTCTTAGCGATGACCGAATATTTATTTGCTAAATCTTCTAAATATGATAAAAGCAATAATCAAATTGGTAATCCAGAAAATGGCGCATTACTAGTTTCGTCTCTTGGCTGTATGGGTTGCCACCAAATTCAACCCGAAGCAGACCCAAGCTATGAACCCTCTTTACAAAACCTAAGAAAAGAACAAGGACCAAACCTGATAGGTATTGGTTCTAAAACAAACGCAAAATGGCTATTCAATTGGCTGAAAAACCCTTATAGCTATCACCCTGGAACAAAGATGCCTAATCTGCGCTTGACTGATCAAGAGGCAAGCGATATTGCTAGCTACTTAATAGCTGATAAAAGTGAAAAATTTGACTCTACACCTGTTCCTTCAGTTAATGAAAATATCTTGAATGAAATATCATCTGANTTTTTATCCCAATTAAATTCAACTATTCAGGTAAAAAACCTACTTGAAGATATGACAATAAAGGAAAAACTTGTTTATTCTGGAGAAAATTTAATTGGTCATTATGGATGTTATTCCTGTCATAATATTCAAGGATTTGAAGATAAAAAACCAATAGGGATTGCTCTCAATCATGAAGGAAGTAAGCTTATTTCAAAGTTAGATTTTGGGTTCTGGCATGATGAAATACCCCATACTAAATGGGATTGGTTTTATAATAAAATCGATCAACCAGAAAAATTTGATTTAATTCCAAATGAAGATCATTCGGTTGGAATTAAAGAATTAAAGCCTCTAGAGAAGTCTAGAATGCCGCACTTTGGATTAGAACGTAAAGAAATAGAGTCCCTTGTTACGTTAATTATGGGACTCGTAAAGGATGAAATTCCTCAGACTAAGCTTCCAGAGAAATCACCAACGTATTTAGCTATTGCCAAAGGAGAGCAATTCATACATACAAATAATTGCCTTGGTTGTCATAAGCTAGATGGTGAAGGGGGAGCAATTTGGCCATCAGTAGCCGAATGGATNAAAGTAGTTGCTGATGAGACAAATTCTGAGGATATGAGCATTGTGCAAAGCTTTAGCCCACCCTTATTAAATACTCAAGGAAGAAAAACACANCCACAATGGCTACTTGATTGGTTCAAGGATATTAGTATGGTGAGACCTCACCTTCAAGTGAGAATGCCAAGTTTTGACTATACAGATGAAGAGTGGAATAAAGTTATATCTTATTTTCAATACAAAGANGGTCAAGATTTAAAATACGAAGATGCTCATCAATTTGTTATGAATTCTTCCTCATTTAAAGCAGGAGAGAGAGTTGCTGAAATGGGTGCGTGTAATAATTGTCATTTTTACGGTTCAGAAAAACCAAAACAGGCAGCTTTAACATGGGCACCAAATTTAACATTAACTAAGGAGCGTTTGCGACCCGAATGGCTGGTAGAATGGTTTATCAACCCTCAAGATGTAATGCCTGGAACTAAAATGCCAGCGCCTTACATACCAACNGAAGAACCGATAAATTCAATTAGAGAAGTATGGGGTAGGGATGTTGCTAAAATTAGCACTGATAGTACCTTGCTTTATAAGGCACTTATTGATTGGATGTGGGGTATGGGGGGAAAGCAGGATGTATCAGATATAGTAAGGCGTCATCTTAATTCCGAAGGATATGGATTTATCATAGAAGAAGAGGATGATTGGGGAGATGACGATTGGTAATTCTTACATGATCATAATAATCCATTTTAATTAATTACTATTTGCAATAAAAAAGCCTCGCACTAACGAGGCTTTTTTATTATTGAATTAAGTAGCTTTAAATTACTATTTCTTTGGTTTTGGTCGACTAAATTCAAAGTTGACTACTGCTTTACCGGATTTAACAGTCACGCTTTGAGAAAGAGTCCTTTTGCTTCCAAATTTTTCTTGCCATGCGACAATTTCATAAGTTCCATCAGGNACATTGGGAATACTGTAATTTCCACTTTTATCTGTCACAGAAAAATATGGATGATCAAACACCTGAGTATAACTTTTCATCCATGGATGTACATCGCATTTTACCACAAATACATCTTCTGCTTTATCAAAAGTGANGGTCTTCTCTTTCAATGTCTTAGGCATACCAAAATTAAATTCTCTATTTACTTTTGGTAAGCCGTGAATGTTATGCATGGTTGCATCACTATTAAGAATTTTAATTGGCTGACCNGCTTGAACACCTAGTACGTGGGGAGTATAAACACAACCTGCCTGATCAAGAGTTTTTGCCTTTGCTGGAGCCTTTCCATCGTATTTAACATTTTTAAGATAAACGATAACATTAGCAAGATTTCCGTTTGCATCAACAACAAAAGATTCAGCTTTTGCAGCTTCCTGGTGGGAGGCTGCACATACAGGATCAGCATCCATTCTTAAGCGCTTCGCCTTTGGTGGTTTGCCTACATATTTCACGCTACCTTTAACTTCTCCTGCAAATAAAATATTTGCCCCCAAAGAGATGACTATAATATTGATGATAATTTTGTTCATTATTTCTCCGAATGATTAAAATATTAACTGTACTATATAATTAAATTTAGATAAAGTAACAAAACTAAAACAACAAACTAAAGCATAATAAAAAATTAGTAAAATCAACTTTGTAGATACTTCATTGAAACCGTAAATTTTATTTAATTATAGTTATAATTGAACTCAANAACATATCACACGATAGCCCCTAAATATTTAATTAAAGGTAATCATGAGCGAAGGACATCATAAGCAGAGTTTTTGGACTAAATATATTTGGTCAACTGACCATAAAGTAATTGGTNTTCAATATGGAATTACCTCTCTGGTTTGGCTTCTGTTTGGATTTGTTCTTATTTCCATTATGCGGTATCAGATTGCCTACCCAGGAACACCAATCCCATTGATCGGAAGTCTTCTAGGTCCAGATGGAGCTCTTCCACCTGAAACATATAATTCTATGGGTGCAATGCATGGAACAATAATGATATTTTTAGGTGTAGTTCCATTAGCTTTTGGTGCATTTGGAAACTATTTTGTCCCATTGCAAATTGGGGCAATCGATATGGCCTTCCCTAAACTTAATGCTGCATCCTATTGGATGTATTTTTTAGGATCGGTTATTATGGTAATTGGGTTTTTTGTGCCAGGTGGAGCAGCAAACTCTGGATGGACATCATATCCTCCTTTATCAAATATTGCAACAATGGGGCAAACTGTCTGGTTATGGGGAATGGTTATGCTNATAACATCTTCATTATTAGGATCAGTTAACATTTTGGTAACTGTTATTCAGCTACGTGCCGATGGAATGACCTGGATGAAATTACCTATTTTTGTATGGACTCAGTTTATTACAGCCTTTTTATTACTTTTAGCATTCCCTCCATTGGAAGCTGCAGGTATTCTACAATTAATGGATCGCTTAGCCGGAACAAGTTTTTTTATGCCAAGCGGATTAGTAGTAAGCGGCGGAGGTCCTTATGCAGGCGGTGGAAGCCCCTTACTTTGGCAGCACTTATTCTGGTTTTTAGCACATCCTGAGGTATATGTCTTAATTCTTCCTGCTTTTGGTATTGTTACGGAAGTGATTGCTAACAATACAAGAAAACCTATTAAAGGTTATAGATCATTGGTTTATGCGATGGTATTTCTAGGATTTATGTCGTTTATAGTCTGGGCCCATCACATGTACCTTACTGGAATGGGTACTACAATTGGAGCTTTCTTTCAAACAACAACAATGATTATATCAATTCCTTCTGTTGTGATTTTAACCGCGTTATTACTCTCACTTTGGGGTGGTTCAATCAGATTTAATACTCCAATGCTGTTCGCCCTTGGTTTTTTGCCAATGTTTGGAATTGGTGGATTAACAGGCCTTCCTCTTGGTTTAGCTGCAGCTGATATACATCTTCATGATACTTATTATGTAATTGGTCATTTTCACTATGTAGTAGCCCCAGGAACAATTTTTGCCTTATTTGCAGGAATTTATTATTGGTTTCCAAAAATTACAGGAAAGCGAACGAATGAAACCCTTGGAAAACTTCATTTTTATTTCTCATTTATATTTATGAACGGCGTCTTTATGCCTATGTTTATTCAAGGATTAGCAGGTCTTTCAAGGAGAATGAATGATGGAGGAGAAACTTATGCGCATGCTGCTGGAGTAATTCATTTAAATGAATTTATGACAATATCTGCATGGCTATTAGGCGTTGCCCAGNTGTTCTTTATNNTAAATATGATAATTAGTCTTCGATCTGAAAAAACAGGTGAATCAAACCCATGGGGTGCGACGACTATAGATTGGACCGATACAACATCACCGCCTTTAGGGCACGGCAATTTTGAAAAAGTCCCTACAGTATATCGAGGCCCGTATGAATATAGCGTTCCTAATCAAAAAAACGATTTCTTACCACAAAGTCAAAAAGGTTAATTAGTATGGATATTCCATTTAATGTTAAAGAGCGTCCTGATACAGGATTATACAATGGGAAATTAGGAATATGGCTTTTTCTAGCATCCGAAGTCATGTTATTTGGTGGATTATTTTCTGCCTATATCTTTTTAAGGACTGGTGTAGATAATTGGCCTCCTGGAACAAAATATCTTGATGTACCCTTAGCTACCTTAAACACTTTATTCTTAATCTCATCATCAGTAACCATGGTNATGAGTTGGGCATCATTAAAATTAAATGATTTTAAGAAATTTAAACTTTACTCTGGTGTTACTTTGCTTTTTGCTTTTGGGTTTTTGGTAATTAAATATTTTGAATATACAGCAAAGTTCAGCCATCATTATTATCCTAGCACGAATAATTTTTTAGGTATTTATTTTACAATGACAGGTTTGCATGTTCTCCATGTAATTGGAGGAATTATTGTAATCGGTTATTTTTTTGGTCCAGGTTCAAAAATGTGGAATACAGATCCTGAACGATTTACAAATAGAATAGAAATAGTTGGTCTGTATTGGCATTTTGTTGATTTGGTCTGGATTTTTCTTTTCCCAGTTCTATATTTATTATGAGGAATTATTTATGACACCAGAAGAAGTAAAACATCATATAAAGACATATGTAATAGTTTTTGTTGCCCTNGCATGTTTAACTGTAGTGACGGTAGCTATCTCTTATCTAGATATTGGTGTAAAATCAGGAATAGCTCTTGGCTTGCTTGTTGCAAGCGTCAAGGCATCTTTGGTGGCGTGTTACTTCATGCATTTAATTGATGAGAAAACCACTATATACTGGACTTTAATCGCAACTGCTGTTGCTTTTTTAATTTTAATTATTTTACCTATTGGTACAATGCTAGCTCAAGCCAGGATCTATTAAGTATGTCAATTAAATCTTTTCATATTTTATTTATAATTTTATCAACCTGTCTTTCATTGGGTGTAGGTTTTTGGGGGGTCAATAGATCACCTATGATTAGCATTGGATCATTTGTAGGNGGTGTTGCTTTANTCTATTATGGAATACAAGTATATAAGAAGTTTAGAACGATTTAGTTATGATTAGAACAATTGTAGTTACGCTAGCCATTATTATTGTTGTACCTGAAATTGCTTATGCATGCTCCACGTGTTTTGGCGACCCAAATGCAAAGGCAACNCAAGGAATGAATTTGGCTATTATTACTATGCTTACAATTACCGGAGGAGTATTAAGTAGCTTTGTATCATTTATTTATGTTTTGAATAAAAGAGCTAAAGAGTATGCAAAAACCTTATCAAAAAGAAAAAAGAATATTTAAAGCTATAGCCTAATGTTAGAATTACTTAGAAAATTAGGACTACCAACTGTTTCTGCTTCAACGCAAGGACCTGCTATTGATAATGTAATTTCACTNGTTCACTGGTTGATGCTGATACTATTTGTTGGTTGGGGAGCTTATTTTATATATACGCTTATTAGATTTCGTTCATCAAGACAGCCAAAAGCAGACTACCATGGAGTNAAAAATCACTATTCTACATATGCTGAAGTAGCAGTTGCATTAATTGAAGTAGTATTATTGATAGGTTTTGCATTTCCTATATGGGCGAGCAGGGTAAATGATGTTCCCGATACAATTGATTCTATTCAGATTAGAGTAGTCGCTCAGCAATTTGCCTGGAATATACATTACCCAGGACCAGATAATGTTTTCGGTTCAACCAATATTGATTTAGTTAATGATGAAGAACAAAACTTCATTGGACTTGATCGCACTGATGAATATGCTAAGGATGATGTTGTTTTGCAGAACCAATTAAAAATTCCTGTGAATACACCAATAAATATCTTGCTATCATCAAGAGATGTTATTCATAATTTTAAACTCCCCGAGCTTAGAGTCTCTCAAGATGCGATTCCTGGAATGACAATTCCGGTCTGGTTTGAAGCAACAATGACCACAGATGANTTTTTAAAAACAATAAAAGGCACTGNGCGAGAGGATTTCGAAGAAAAAAAGCCACTTGATCGATATAAGGGATTTGAAATTGCTTGCGCTCAATTATGTGGGGCNCAGCATGCTCAAATGAGAGGTTATCTGACAGTTTTTGATGAAGATGGATATAAACAATGGATGGATTCAGAGCAGGAGTTTTTACTTGAAGAAGCAGAAGATGAAGATGATTGGGGCGATGATGAATGGTAGGTCATATAATTAATTTATATTAAGTCAAACTTTTGTTTGANATCCAATTTTTACATTAATTATTAATAGATATAATTTATTCATGCAATCATTAGTTGACTCCAGNCTTAGGCGCTTGTCAAAGTTAGTTGTAATATCTACATTATTTTTAATTTTTGTCGGCGCATTAGTTAAAAGTCATGAAGTCGGATTATCTGTGCCAGACTGGCCAACATCCTATGGCAAACAAATGTTTTCCTTTCCAGTTTCTGAAATGGTTGGTGGAATATTTTATGAACATGGCCATAGACTTTTTGCAACCATAGTTGGGTTTTTGACTTTAGTTCAGTCAATTTTATTAGGTTTTTCAAATCAACCATTATGGATAAAAAAAATGGGTTTTTTTGCTCTTTTATTAGTTGTCATTCAAGGACTGCTTGGTGGAATGACAGTGCTATTCTTTTTACCGGCACCAATTTCAATTGTTCATGGAATACTTGCGCAGACATTTTTTGTTTCAACGATATTTATTGCTTACAGCCTTTCATCTATTAGAAGCCATAGAAACAATATTAATTATCCATTATCTATTAAACGTGGTGCAGTAATACTAACTGCCATGGTTTATATTCAATTAATTTTAGGCGCTTTAATGCGACATACAGCATCCGGTCTTGCCATTCCTGATTTTC
Source organism: Fidelibacterota bacterium (assembly GCA_002717765.1). The sequence continues at coordinate 60,530 of PBCB01000016.1, forward strand.
CTACAATNGGGGGTATGTGGATTCCTACTTTTTCTGATANTATGATAGATAATATTAATGCTGAGTTATTTGATAAGAATTTAGATATGGTTTCAAAGTGGCAAGTCACCATTCATTTTTTACACCGCTTGGGTGCTATTATAATCACTTTAGTATTGTCTTTCTTTATTTATAAATTTGGGAAAANTGTTAAAAAGAATTCTATGGAATTAAAGATGTTGATTATGATTTCAATAATTTTATTTATTCAAATTATNCTAGGAGCCGTAACTGTTTTATCTGAGCGTATGCCCTATATAGCCAGTTTCCATGTAGTCAATGGGGCTGCACTACTTGGTTGCTGTACAATGCTTGTAATATTTACTCAGTCAAATAAATTAAAGGAATTAAGCTTTTGAAGCTTGTTAAAGAAAAAGCCAAATCAAAGATTAGTATTTATTTAGAGCTGAGCAAACTGAATATACTATCGCTTGTTTTGATTGCTACTTTTCTTGGTTATTATCTTGGTGCTGAGGGAATAAGCTCTTGGAAGCATTTACTGATTACCCTCATTGGGACTGCCATGACTGCTTCTGGTTCTGGCGCACTTAATCATTATATNGAACGTGANACCGATAAACGAATGATGCGAACAAAAAATAGACCCTTGCCCGCAGGCTTAATTTCTCCATCCGAGGTCATGATCTATGGAGTCCTGATGGTCTTATTTGGAACCATGCTTCTTGTCTCATTGATTAATATTCTTACGGGATTTATAGCGCTTCTTACTTCATTTTTATATATAGTGATATACACACCATTAAAAAAAGTTACATGGCTTAATACATCGATTGGATCAATACCCGGAGCATTACCAATAATTGGGGGCTGGACAGCATCTACCGGAACTATTGGATCAATGGCATGGGTATTATTTGGAATAATGTATCTTTGGCAACATCCTCATTTTTATGCGATAGCATGGATGTGTAGAAAAGATTATGCTGAAGCAAATTTGAAAATGCTTCCCGTATTAGAGCCAGAAGGTAANCGTACTATGCGTCAAATATTTTGGCATTTGCTTTTNATGATTCCAATTTCAATTATTCCAGTTATTCAGGGGTCTCTTGGAATAATATATTTGTTTGGCGTGATTATCATAACTTCTGCTTTTTTTATTTCTGCATTGCCATTAGCTCGAAATAGATCAAATAAAAGCGCATTACTTTTGCTTAAAGCGTCTGTTTTTTATTTACCAATATTATTATTAATTATCATAATTGATTTAGGGGTTACATCATGAATCAAAACACAAGAATAAAAATATATATAGCCATAGCCGCATTGTTAATTGCTACATATTTATTAAAAAACTCTNAACCAGAGAATAGCCTACCTGTAATAGGAAATATTCCTGACTTTGAATTCGTTAATAGCGAAGGAGANACTATAANTCTGACTAGCTTAAAAGGTAAGGTTTGGGTTGCTGATTTTATTTTTACAACCTGCAATATGGCATGCCCAATCATGACTGGGAACATGAATATTATTCATAAAAAATATAAACAAAATGATGATGTAAGATTGGTTTCAATTTCAGTATATCCTGAGTATGATACACCAGAGGTCTTAACAAAATACGCCGCACAATATAATGCAGATACTAATCGATGGTATTTTTTAACTGGCGAAGAAGGTACTGTTCAAGAGGTAATCAAAGACGGGTTTAAGATAGGGGATTATGAAGACATAATTTTTCATAGTGAGAAATTTGCTTTAGTTGATAGGTCGGGCATGATTAGAGCGTACTACAATGGCATGAAAACCGAAGATATGAAAAAACTTAAAAAAGACATTAATAGCTTACTCAAGCAGAATTCATGAATAGGAAAGATAATTTTTGGATAAAGATAATTTATATAGTATCCATAATTATTTCTGGGGCAGTGGCCTTTCTTATTTTGGGCCCAAGGCCGGATGGAATTAATGGTTCATTAGATGTCTCTGCACTACCAACAGTCAATGCAAGCCTAAATGCTTTAACCACTGCGCTACTTGTTCTTGGATATATATTAATTATTCAGAAAAAACGTAGGTTGCATAAAAATGTAATGCTTGTTTCGTTTGCAACCTCAGCTGCATTTCTGGTCAGCTACATTATTTACCACTGGTTTAAAGCGGGGCCTAAGCAATATCTAGGTGAGTATACACTAATTTATTATATCATCCTATTGACGCATATTATCTTAGCAACAATCATTATACCGCTGGCTTTACTGACTCTTTATAGAGGATGGACAGATAATCTTGTTTTGCATAGAAAAATTGCAAAAATTACTCTTCCACTTTGGCTCTACGTGTCGGTTACAGGTGTTGTAATTTATTTTATGCTTTATTGATCTCAATTATTATGTTAATAATCATATAGTTGTTCAATCTAGAATCTTTCAGTAAGTTAGTATATATTACTTTTAAGCGTATTCAATGACAAAAAAACAAACATACTCCACNACAGAAGTAGCAAAATATCTTGCAAGCGCACCAAAGGCGGTCCATGCGTATATTACCGATCTAGAAGAACAGATTAGCAATTTGGCACAGATAGGTTTAGCGCTATCAAAAGAAAGAGATATGTCTAAATTGCTAGAGATGATTTTGTTAGAGGCGAAACGTATTTCAAACTCCGATGGAGGAACCTTGTACATGATGACTGATGACAAACGGTTAAAATTTGAAATTATGATGACCGATTCTCTCAATTTCCATATGGGTGGAACTTCAGGTGAGGATATACCTTTTTATCCTGTAAAATTATTTGATGATGAGGGTGAGCCAAATAACTCTATGGTGGCTGCATATGTTGGAATTTCTGGAGAAACAGTCAATATTCAAGATGCATACAAGGCAGAAGGTTTTGATTTTTCTGGAACAAAAATGTTTGATGAAAAAACAGGATATCATTCAAAATCATTTTTAACNGTTCCCNTAAAGAACCATGAAGATGAAATTATTGGAGTATTACAACTTTTAAATGCGCAAACAAACAAATCCAAAAAAATCATTGAATTTAGTTCAGANATTCAAGGCAAGGTTGAGGCCCTTGCAAGTCAAGCTGCAGTAGCTATTACNAATAAAAATCTTATTAAAGACCTCGAGAATTTATTTGAATCATTTATTAANCTGATAGCTTCAGCGATTGATGCAAAATCTCCCTATACCGGCGGACATTGTGAAAGAGTTCCTGAAATAACNATGTTGCTAGCTGATGCTGTTCAAAAAACAAAATCTGGGCCTTTTGCTGATTTTAAATTATCTGATCAGGAAATGTATGAGNTAAAGATTGCAGCATGGCTACACGATTGCGGCAAGGTGGCAACTCCTGAATTTGTGGTAGATAAATCTACAAAACTTGAAACCATCTATGATCGAATCAATGAAGTTGAAACGCGCTTTGCTGTTCTTCAGCGTGATCATGAGATAAAAAGATTAAAAAAAGAATTACTAATTGAACGAGATGAATCCTTAAGCCATAAAGACAAGAAAAAGAAGATGGATATGCTAAAAAAGGATTATCGCAAAACAATTAGAAAGATTAAAAATGACCTTTCCTTTGTCCAAGAGTCAAATGTTGGTGGGGAATTCATGTCTGATGATAAAAAACAAAGAATTCATGAAATTGCGCAATATCGCTGGAAACCAAATGGAAAGATGCAAAATTTTCTTTCTGAAGATGAGATCTATAATCTAACTATACCAAGAGGTACTCTTACTCCCGAAGAAAGACAGGTTATCAATGACCATATTGTTGTAACAATTAATATGCTTGATGAGCTCCCCTATCCAAAGCACTTAAAGAATATTCCCGAATTTGCTGGAGGACATCATGAAAAACTTGANGGAACNGGCTATCCTAAAGGCCTTACGAAAGAAGAAATGTCAATTCAGGCACGCATCATGGCAATTGCAGACATTTTTGAAGCCTTAACTGCTCGTGATAGGCCATATAAAAAAGGTAAGACATTAAGTCAGGCCATGNGAATATTAGGCTTCATGAAAGATGATGCACATATCGATGTAGATCTCTTTGATATTTTTGTTAAACAAAAGATTTATATGAAGTATGCTAAGGGGTTTTTAGAGCCTGAACAAATTGATGAAGTCAATATATAANTAGAAAATTTAAGAAATGACTTTTGAAATAGTATTTGTGCTTGGCCTAATATTATTGGCCTTCATCCTTTTTGTTACTGAAAAATTTAGCCTTGATGTAACAGCNCTCCTCATATTAACTATCTTATTTACTGGCGGATTTTTAACTGTAGAAGAAGCTATTTCTGGCTTNTCTAACCCTGCGGTAATTACAATTTGTTTATTGTTTATACTAAGTCAAGGACTTCAAAAGACTCGCGTATTAGAATATCTTATTGTAAGGATAAATAAGCTTGTATCGCAGTCACGCAATCTTGGGTTAGGTGTATATTTATTAACCATTGCTTTCGCAAGTGCATTAATGAATAATACAGCGATCGTGGCAGTATTTATGCCTGTAACAATTCGATTAGCCCATCAATACCATATGAGTCCATCAAAGCTATTAATTCCACTTAGTTATGCAGCAATCATGGGTGGAACCCTTACCCTTGTTGGCACATCAACGAATTTNATTGTTAATGCAATTTATATTGAAAATGGTGGAAGCCCGCTTGGAATGTTTGAGTTTGCAAAATATGGATGGGTAACACTGATTGTCGGTCTGATTTATGTTTTATGGATTGCACCTAAAATTCTACCTTCACGNACTGTTACTTCAAGCTTGACACAAAGCTATCATATGGCTGGATACTTAACAGAGATGAAAATTTCTAATGATTCCCCTTTGGTTGGGTCTACTTGTCAAGAGCGCAATGTTAACCAAAGCTATGACGTCATTGTTCTTGATATTCAGCGNGATGGTAGACTTATAACTTATAATGTCGGAAGACAAAAATTGAAAGTTGGAGATATACTATTTGTCAAAGGGTCCGTTGAAAGTTTTTTACGGATGAAGGAAGTGGAGAAAGTCACGCTCCTTACTGATGAAAAATTAACTCAAGCAGAGCTAGAGCAAGATGATAATATTCTAGTGGAGTGTATGGTATCTGATCAATCTGATATAATAGGAAAGACGCTTCGGGAGGCAAATTTTAGAAAAAGATTTGGAGCGTTTATTCTTGCTATAAGAAGAGAAGGATTAATTATTCGAAAGAAAATTGCCCATGTTGTTTTGCATACATATGACACCTTACTCATCTATGGAGGAAAAAGACAAATCTCAGAACTTGCTAAATCAGGTAAATTTATTTTACTTGGTGAAATGCNGGCTGATTTAGTAAAAGTACGATTTTGGTGGATTAGTATAGTTTCAATAGTATTAACTATATTGCTTGCTGCGATTGGGGTTTTACCAATTTTAAAAGGAGCTTTGATTAGTGCCGTAGTGTTAATGATATTTAGGGTAATCTCTCCAAATGAAGCATATGAATCTATTCATTGGCAGGTTATTGTATTAATCGCTGCATTGATTCCGCTTGGTATAGTTATTCAATCTTCTGGTACAGCATCCTATATTGCTAGCTCGATTACCCAGTTNGTAGATACTTTTTCTCCTTCTATGCAGCCATATGTATTATTTGCTTTAGTCTATTTTGTAACCATGGTTATGACAGAAGTCTCTTCCAATACAGCGACTGCAATTATTATGACCCCAATTGTTATAGCAATCACTGCTGATATGCAACTAGATCCAAGGCCATTTATTTTTGGTGTTTGTTTCGCTGCATCAGCATCTTTTAGTACCCCGGTGGGCTATCAGACCAATTTAATGGTATATGGTCCAGGTGGGTATAGATTTTCAGATTATATGAGAACTGGTATCCCGCTGGCCCTTACTTTTTGGATTCTAGCCGTATTGATTATTCCAATTATTTGGCCATTCTAAATTAGTCTGAAGAATACAGTTTTTATCTTATAAATTAGCGCTATCTCAACTCATTGATTATTCAATAATGAAAAATACTGATCAAAGAAAGACCCCGTTAGAATCATTTTTAAAAAACCCTTCAAAGTCGATGTGGAGCTTAGCAATTCCAATAATGGCAGGGATGGGCATTCAAACACTGTATACAATCATTGATATGATCTTTATTGGCAGGCTTGGTGGCGATGCCATTGCTGCAGTTGCATTTAACATGCCTATCTTTTTCCTTGTCATGGGNCTTTCATTTGGCTTAGGAAATGGAGTTACTGCATCTATAGCAAGGTTTATTGGCGCAGATGATAAGGTTAATGCAGATAATTCTGCTGAACATGCCGTAGTGATGGCGCTATTGATTAGCGCAATACTTACATCCCTTGGATTAATCTATGGAGAGCAGATATTAACANTTATGGGCTGTACTCAGGAAGTTTTGCCACAAGCTTGGAGCTATTTAAGAGTTAGTTGTTACGGTATCTCTTTTGGTGTCTTTTCCGGCTTTTTTAGATCCATCCTTGCAGGTGAAGGCGAAATGAAGCTACCAATGATCATTGCAGGATTAGGTACAATTTTAAACACAATCCTTGATCCAATATTCATTTTTTATCTTGACTATGGAGTCGTTGGTGCAGCTTGGGCAACAACAATTAGTCAAATAATTGTTTGGTTTATTTTTGTTTATATGTTATTTATTAAACATCACACCTATATTAAGTTTAAGCTCAAAGATTTTTCTCTATCCACTTACATTATTTTTGATATAATTAAAGTTGGAATTCCAGTATCAATGTCAATGGTCGTAATGGCAATTGGTCAGTTAGTATTCAATCGATTGCTTGTAAATTATTCCACGAATGCGGTAGCTGCTTATCAGATTGGCGGAAGAATAGATATGTTAGTGTTTCTCCCAATCTTTGGAATTGCCTCAGCACTNACTACTATGGTAGGAATGTTCTATGGTGCAAATGAAATAAGCAAAATTAGGCTTATATCTTGGTATGGTATAAAAAGCTCATTGATTATTACCAGTATATGCTCTGTCATATTATATATTTTTGCCCCAATTGTTATTAGTATTTTTACTGCAGATCCACTAATACAAAGAATATCTATAGATTACTTAAGAATTATCTCAATATTGTTTCCATTTATTTCTATTGGTCTGACCATTGGTAGGATATTGCAAGGCCTTGGACAAGGAATGCCATCTCTTATCATTACAACTATTAGGGTTATTGGAGTTGCTGGGCCATTAGCTTATTATTTTACTTTCATTCAGAATAGGCCTGTAGAATGGATTTGGTATAGTATGTTTATTTCTGGTATTTTTGCTACTATTATTTCGATAGTATGGGTTATAAATACCTTTAGGAAGCTTTCAATAGCATAGCTTTAGAATTAAATCAATGAGCCTTATAGATAAAAATAAAATAGATCAAGAGCTAGATGTTTTGATTAAATGGAATTATAATAATAATTCAATATCTAGAAAATACACTTTTGATTCATATATGGATNGTATTGAATTTGTTCATGCTATAGCTTTAATTGCTGAGAAGCAAAATCATCACCCAGACATTTTGATTGGATGGTGTTCCGTAGAAGTAAATTATACCTCTCATGACTTGGGCGGTGTAACTAAAAAATGTCTTAATATGGCTAAACTAACTGAAGAACTATATAAAGAATAGATGAATTAATGAAATTATACCGGTATTATTTATTCATTTTTTTTGTACAGTCTATTTTTGGGCAAAATATTGCATTGGAAAAAAATACGATTAATGCAATAAAAGCTGAAATCGTTCCAAATATTGATGGAAGGGTTATTGATGACCCAGCTTGGAAAAATATTATCCCAGCAACAGGATTTATTCAGCAGTCACCTGATGAGGGAAAGCCTGCAACAGAAAGAACAGAAGTTAAAATTATGTTTTCTGATGATAATTTATATGTTGCTGCGATTTGCTATCATAACGAGCCAGAAAAAATAATTATCTCTGATGCTAGAAGAGATTCACCATTAGATGATATGGATAGCTTTATATTTATTTTAGATACATTTAGAGATTTTCAAAATGGNTATGCTTTTGGAACAAATGCAGCGGGAATAGAATATGATGCACAAATCACAAAAGGNGGNGAAGGNGGATCAATTAGTAGAAGATTTTCAACTGGCGCTGCTNGTGGTTATAATATCAATTGGGATGCCGCATGGAATGTCAAGTCATTCATAGGTGATTTCGGTTGGAGTACTGAATTTGTAATTCCGCTAAAAACATTAAGATATAATTCAAAAGAAGATCAAACTTGGGGTATAAACTTCCAACGNGTTATTAGTAGCAATCAAGAAAAAGCCCAGTGGTCACAAATTTCACGACAATTCACAATTAACCGATTATTATCTGCTGGACAGCTAGTGGGAATCAATATTCCCTCTTCAAGGAGTTATAAATTTATACCCTATGTGCTTGGCCAAACAAATGTCGTATCAGACTCAACTAGCAATAACTCTAATGATAGTGATATCGGATTTGATGGAAAAATAAATATTGGATCTAGCCTTACTTTAGATGTGACATACAATACTGATTTTGCTCAAGCAGAAGCAGATGAGCAGCAAATCAATTTGGACAGATTTAGTCTTTTCTTCCCAGAAAAAAGAGCCTTCTTCCTAGAAAACGCAGGTTTATTTTCAATCGGAGAAGCTGATCGCGGAGGTTCAGAGCTTTCAATGTTTTTTAGTAGAAGAATTGGAATAGGGAATGATGGCCAGCAAATTCCAATTACTGCAGGTGGAAGGCTTACTGGTACATTTTCAAATATGCGAATTGGTTTACTATCAATGAGTACTCAATCAGAAGAATTTTCTATCTTTCGAGTTAAAAAAGAGATGCCAAATAGAACCTTTTTTGGTGCTATGGCCACGAATCTTCTTAATCTAAATAGCAATGGTTATTCTAATCAGGTTTATGCGCTTGATGGTCAATTAGGCATTGGTCAATTAGGTCAAGTAGATGGATTTATTGCAACATCTAATACTCCAGATTTAGAAAAAGATAAAGCCTATTCTTATCGCCTTAGAGCCAGTAGAAATGGCAAGCAAGTTGAAACTGTCCTTTCTTATACTGAGATTGGTGAAAGTTTTAATCCTGAAATGGGATTTTTAAAACGAACCGGAGGGTATAGAAAATGGTCCGGTAGAATCTTCACCAGATTACGACCAGATGACCTGTTTGGCTTATTAGAAGTTCGACCCCATACCAATTATGATGGTTTTTGGAAATTAGATGGTTTTCATGAAAGTGGTAAATTGCATGTGGATAGTCATTTTGAGTTTAGATCTGGTTATGAATTTCATACAGGCGTAAATTTTATTAAAGAGGGATTATTAGAAGAATTTTTAATTAATTCAGATAAGCAAATTTCTGTTCCAGTTGGAACATACGATGAAATAGAGGGGCAGTTCTATATAACAACACCTCAAACTAATTTTATTAGTTTGAGTGCAATGAATAGAATTGGAGGGTTTTTTGGTGGAGATAGATTGAATACTAGGCCTACTCTTAAGGTGAGATTTGGTGATCGTTTTAATTCTGAATTCAGTTATAATTATAATAGCGTTACACTTCCTCAAGGAGATTTCAAAACGTATCTTTCACGAGCGAGATTAACCTATGCTTTTTCTCCAAAGATGTACCTACAGGCGCTTTTGCAATATAATAATCAATCAGGCGTAAGTTCTATTAACTGGAGATTTATTCTTCAACAGTCCGCAGGTTCTGGTTTATATATTGTCTATAACCAAATGGAGGATTATGATGGTATTCCAATTGATTCTAAATCAAAATCACTAATTATAAAATACAGTCAATTATTTGATTTAAGATGAATATCTATTCTTATTTAAAATGAATTGATGCTTTATCTTATTATCACAACNATCATATGGTCCTTATCATTTAGTTTAATCGGTAATTATTTAACACNCGAAATAAATTCTTGGACACTTGCATTTCTACGCTCCTTACTGGCATTTATATTTTTTCTACCCTGGCTAAAAATCAATACTCCTTATAACTACTTCATTAGAATGATTTCTATTGGAGCATTACAATTAGGATTAATGTATATATTTTATTTAAGTGCATTCAACTATACCACAGTGCAAAGAATTCTTTTGTTTACTGTAACAACACCATTTTATGTAGTATTGATTTCAAATATTCTAGATAGAAAATTTAAATTACCGATNTTCGCACTATCATTTTTATCAATATCTGGAGCTGGATTAATCCGCAGTACTTATTTTGACCAAAATGANATTATTGGGTTTTTATTGATACAATTAGCCAATCTGTGTTTTGCGTGTGGACAAATTCTTTATAGAAGAATAAAAATAACTGATCCAAATCAACTAAACATTCGAAATGATTTTGCTTTTTTCTTTTTAGGAGCCTTAATAGCGAGTTCAATTGGCCTAATAATTTCACCATATGGTTTTTCTGCCCCAACCTCATCTATGCATTGGATACTAATAATTTGGCTTGGAATTGCTGCATCTGGACTGGGATATTNTTTCTGGAATTACGGGGCAACCCTCGTTAATAATGGAACTTTAGCTGTAATGAATAATTTAGTTGTCCCCATAGGTTTATTTGTTGAAATAATATTTTTTTCAAAAAGTATTAATATGGAGTTCTTTGCTATTGGAGCAATAATTATTATCACGTCAATTATCGCCTCAATAAAGTATGGATTAGATTAAAGCTTGATAAAGATCTTCTTTTTATACATCCAAAATAAAATTAACCAAAATGCAAATACGTGAAAGATTGCAAATAAAAGAGACCCATTAATATTTCCAGCTATTGGTAAAAAGACTGTTTGATATAAATATGAATAACCTGAAATCTCATCACCATTTAGGCTAAACCGAATTTTCAATAGAATNTTCGCCCAAATACCTGATAAGGCATATATAAAAATAGAATTTGATCCGAATACAATAAATGGGAATGCCCATTTATTGTATTTCAAAATATCAATTATCCATATCATTGTTGACANTATAATCGTTCCTATTCCTGCAGTGTAGAGAACGTAAGAACTAGTCCATAATTGCTTNTTGATAGGAAACATAAATCCCCAAATCCATCCCAAAATAATCATTAGAGAGCCCAAAATGAGCATTCTCTGGCAATTATCATTGTGATCTTTTGTTGTTTTAATCATTGTACCTACGAGGAANCCTATAATTACAGTAACTGCGGATGGAAATGTGCTTAGGAGGCCTTCTGGGTCAAATTGTATTCCAGTTCCTCCATACAAATGACTCTCTCCAAGAATTATTCTATCTATAACAAGAGGTAAATTAGAATTCAAGGCATATGGGTCAAGACCGCTTATTAGCCCATAAGCATATAAAGCTATCCAATATAGTATTAATATAAAAAATGATATTTGAACCAATCCCTTTACATTTGCTCTTAGAATAATAAATGCAGCAATAAAATAAGCAAGAGCAATTCTTTGCAATACTCCTAAAATTCTAAATGAAGACCAATCCCAATCTTGTCTAATAAATGGAAATGCATTCAAAATCAGTCCAAGGGAGAATATTGATATTGTTCGAAATACTATCTTATTAAATAATGGACCGGTTTTACAAATATCATACTTTTTAAATGAAAAACTCATTGCTATGCCAACAATAAAAAGAAAAAATGGAAAAACTAAATCTGTCAAAGTGCATCCATGCCATTGAGCGTGTCTAAGTGGACCATAGACATGTGACCAAGTACCTGGGTTGTTTACTATAATCATCAATGCAATAGTTGCACCACGAAAAGTATCTAGAGCTAATATTCTATTTATCTTATTCATTTATTTGAGTCCTTATTTAATCCAAANCTTGAATCAATAGAAATAAATTTAATCAAAATTAATCCCGGGATGGTGGAAANCATAACCCAGTAAAAAAAGTTTGTATAACCTAAGCTTTCTTGAATTGCTCCACTAAACATACCTGGAACCATCATACCTAACGCCATGATCCCTGTGCATATTGCGTAATGCGCAGTTTTATGATTACCATCAGCAATCATCATCATATANAGTAGATAAGCAGTAAAGCCAAATCCATAACCAAACTGTTCTACAGATACGAGAAAACNTATAAGTGTCATATTCTCTGGTTGCGAATAGGCCATATAGATATAAACTAGATCAGGTAATTTCATTGCTAGCGCCATCCAAATTATCCAATACTTTAATCCATTCTTTGCTATAAAAAATCCACCAACAATACCTCCCAGGGTTAGCATTGCTACGCCTAGAGTGCCATAAATGAACCCATATTCTGATGTTGATAGGCCCAATCCTCCTGATTCAAGGGAATCAAGCATGAATAATGGAGCGATTTTTACCAACTGCGCTTCTCCGAATCTATAGAGTAAGATAAAAGAAATAATCAGTAAAATTTGAGGCTTTTTAAAATAAGCTTTAATAATCTCAAAGTATTCTTTTATAATATCCTTCTTAGAAATATTGAATTCTTCTTGATCATTTTTCGGTTGAGGCAAAACCCATTTATGATAGATAGCTAAAAGNATAAATAGCCCTGATAAAATTCCAAAAACTAATGACCAAGCAAGTTTAAGATTTCCAGTGATATTCTCTAATTGACCAGCAATAATGATAATAATTCCCTGTCCAAAAAGAATCGCAAACCGATAAAAAGTATTTCTAATTCCAATAAACCAGGATTGATCATGGCTGGATAATCCTAGCATGTAAAATCCATCAGCTGCGATATCATGAGTTGATGAGCTAAATGCCATGAGCCAAAAGAATGCTAATGTATATTGTAGTGTATTAGTAGTAGGTATCGCGAAAGCAACACCTGCTAGGCTTGCTCCAATAATGAGCTGTGTAAGCACTATCCAATATCGCTTTGTTTTAATTATATCCACGAACGGACTCCACANCGGCTTAATAACCCATGGTAAATAAAGCCAACTGGTATATAAAGCTATATCTGTATTGGATATATTTAGGTTTTTATATAATACTACAGATACAATCATCACGAATGCATATGGCAGTCCTTCTGCAAAATATAGACTAGGAACCCAAGACCATCCTTTTGTTTTTGAATAGCTATTCATCTAATATATATTTATTATTTCTGTTCCCGGATAATAATGACTAAGTATTTGATTTGAATTTTTTCCTGATAATGCCATGCTCAAAGCACCAATCTGGCACAAACCAACTCCATGTCCCCATCCTTTGCCATTTAGACTGAATCCTTGCTCTTTTTTTTCTATAGTAAATGCAGAGCTGAATAGGAAAGAATCTGATAAAAGGTCTCTAATTTTATATTCCGATTCAACAATCAAGCTCTTTTCCTTATTTTCTTGATCTATGTAAATAACATCTAAGTTATATATCCTGCCTGATTTTCCTATTTCCAAAGCTATAATATTTACAATCGCTTTTGCATACGTGTCATAATAATTCTTTAGATGNTTTATAATTGATTGATTTTTAACTTCATGATTCCAATGATAATANTCTAGATCTTCATCTACAGATCCAATAAATCTTGTAATTGATTTCTCNGGAAATTGTGATGGATTGCAATAATTAACTCCTTGTTCATCACAATCATTAATTGAAATCAGATATGGAACTGGCTTGCCNGACCAGACATTTTCATAATTCTCTGTTTTACCGCCACAGGATTTTGAGTATCTAGTATCACAAATAGAATTATCAAAAATTAATACCTTACCATGTGATTGATTAGCAGCTTCTATTGATTCAATAGTACAATTATCCATACCTTGATATCTTTGGCAGCAATCATCATTGCATACATCAAAGCCTTGCGATTCATGTTTTTGCTCAGAGCTTGCGAGTAGCCATGAGCGAGCAACTATTGTTTGTGAGATGAGAAATTCTTTCGGGCAATNTTGGCTCATCTCTGAAGTTGCAACNCATTTTAGATAGTCTTCTAGTTTTAATTNNTTNATGACCATTATATTNTTTTCANTGATCACAAATTCAAGNCTNCCCCAATATTTTATATCGACTACTTTTTCCCAATGAAATCCTCTGCCAGCCACCACTTCCTTGATCATGGAAAAATTNTTGCTTGAATCAATGGTTGGATTTATTACTATTTTTTTTGTTATAACGCCTAATTCATTTATCCTCATCTTCTCATCATTAAGAGAGATTGTTATATTAGAATTATTTTTACAAGAAGGGTAAATCTTCTCATTCGTCTCAATTTCAAAAGAATCACTTTCTGATAAAACAAGCTCGATATTTTTAATATTATCTGCTGGCAGGATTATACCTACTCTGATAATAGGTTCTTTAGATGGAGCGATTATAGAAGTCATGAAATTTCCATCCATGCTTTTGATCCTAATCCAATAATGGGAGCTTCTCTTAAGCTTGACAATACAATCCTATCATCATTTAAAAAATGCTCTTTAATAGCTCCACCATGATGTGCGCAAAGTTCATTAAAGCTAGTTTTTACTTGTTGAAAGATNTTAATTCCAACATTGGAGTTAAGATATTGNGATAATCTCTGCCCAATAACTATTCGATCCAATAATATTCCATGATAAGAATGTGATTTATCAATCTTTCTTTCTATAATAAACTGATTATCCCAACCTTCATAAATTGTCNGGACTCTTTCAAAAATCAACAATGCTAAAATCTTACTGATAGATATGACAGATTTTTCTGAAAGACTATTGATTGCTGGCATTGATATAAGAGACTCAATAGAACTTCCATTGCTTGATTTTAGCTCCCAAGTTTTAGCAATCCAGCTTGATTGGCTATCAAAACTCAGCAATTGATTATTTAATTTCATTCCATCTGCGATTCCAGTACCGCCACCCATATAGTAGGCATTATTTATGTCTCTGAAAAAACCGTTTATTGCAAATTCTTCACCCCATGCACACATATCAGAATCACTTTCAATATTTGAAATATTGCTAGAAGGTTCAATCACATTTTGGATTTTTTTACATAGATCAGGCAATCTTGGCCCATTAGACATCACTTGAATACCTTTTTTATCATTTGATTTAATTCCAGGCATAGCAATAGAAATAAATGAATCTGTATTTCCATCTAATTGTTTAATGACATTTAACAATGTTTCTATATATACACCTCCTTGGTCTTTTTCTTTTTGCAATATCAATGCATCATTTAATTGTTCTGTTAAATCAACAGGTTGAAAGGAATGATCAAAGGATGGATGATCTTTATAGTGTAGTTCAATTATTTTTCCTGATATCTCAAAAGTATCTTCATTTATTCGTTCGATAATAGCTCCCGATACTTTTGAGGCACCCCCATCAATTCCAAGTATTTTCATTTAATTCCAATCATAGATTTTAGATTAATTATTCTATCATAAGATTTTACTAACCTTGAAATTGTTATTCTATTTCTTTTCAATAAATCATCAATAATATGATGTATTTTTTTTACTATGTCNGGATCGTATTCTAAGTTATTTCCAAAGCAGAAAATATCCACACCAGCATTGATCATNAGTTCAATTATTTCTTCTAANCTATATTTATTTGTCAATGCCTTCATTTGGGGGTCATCGCTAATTATNACGCCAGTGAAATTCATTTTTTTTCTTAATAAATCTGTTATGATTGTTTTTGATAGTGTAGCTGGATATTTATCATCAAGGTATTTATTAAATAAATGCGAAGTCATAATTGCTGAAATAGTACCTGAATCAATAAGATTTTGATAGGGTAAAAGCTCTTTTTCTGACCATGATTCAGAGACATCTACCCATCCTTCATGGGTGTCACCAACTGAACTTCCTTGNCCTGGAAAATGTTTTGCTGTAGCAATTATATTATGATCTAAATATGTATCAATGACTATTTTTGCATGATCAGCAACATTATGTGGATTTGAGGAAAATGATCGCTGCTTTTGTATAATGATATTATCTTTTGATAATAATAGATCCAATACAGGTGCAAAATTCAGATTTATTCCATTTTCCTTTAGGGTTTTAGCTGTACGAAGCGCTTCACTAGCGGTTTGTTCAAGGTCATTAATCTTTCCCAAATTTTCCCAGCTAGTTGAAGAATCAAACCCGTACCTTGCTTTTAATCTATTTACCTTTCCACCTTCTTGGTCTATTCCAATCAATAAAGGAATATCGCTTAAGCGCTGAAGGCAAGATGTTAATTTCTGCAATTGTTTTGGAGATCTTATATTNTGAAGTGANGGTGGAGAGATTGTGATATCTTCATCGTATAGTATGATTCCGCCAATTTGATGACCTTGATTTAATTCAAAGAAATCTTTTGCTGCAGCGTCATCATGGCCTTTCATTCCAACCATTATCATTTGACCGATTAATTCTGGCACATTAGGGGATATATTTTTCATATTAATAATTTAATAAAGTTAAAGATTTAATAAGGGAAGTAAAGTTAATTTTTATCATATTATGNTTAGGATATTTACTCTACTTTTCTCGATTATATTTTTGACCTGCTCTGGAGCTGGAACAATTTCCTCTTTAGAATCATCATGGGCAGAATCTACACTTAAAAAATTATCATTAAGAGAGAAGATTGCGCAAATGATGGTCTATAGAATGAATATGAAATTCATGAACTATGAAAGCGATGAATGGAAAGAGATTGAAAAGCTCATATCATCGGATGGAATTGGGGTTTTGCATATTTGGTTTGGAGAAGCAGGNAGCGCATTAACTCTTTTAAATAAAATGCAAAAAGCATCAAAGGTCCCTATNTTAGTTGAGGCTGATATAGAATCTGGNCTGGGTCGAAGGTATAGTGGNGCTGTAACATTGCCACCCATGATGGCAATTGCAGCAACAGGTGACCCACAATATGCCTATGAAGCAGGAAGAATCTCTGCTGTCGAAAGTCGAGCAGTTGGAATACATTTTAATTTAGCTCCTGTGGTTGATGTTAATAATAATCCTAAAAATCCGATTATCAATACGCGATCATTTGGTGAGGATCCGGATTCAGTTTATCGCTATTCAAAAGAGTTCATAAAAGGCCTTCATGACTATAACATGCTAGCGACCGCAAAGCATTTTCCTGGACACGGTGATACAGAAACAGATTCTCACTCTGCGCTAGCTCAAATACCAAGTGACTCTTCCAGACTATGGACTGTGGAAATTCCTCCATTTAGAAATGCAATTAATGCAGGAGTCGATGCCATTATGGTTGCCCATGTTAACGCTCCTGATTATCAAAAAAATGCTGATGACCCAGCTACGCTNTCCTCATTTTGGATAAAAGATATATTNAANAATAATCTTGGTTTTGATGGGGCAATAATCACCGATGCAATGGGCATGGGAGGGATAATAAAAAATTATTCAGATGCTTACGCTTTAATCGCTACCATTAATGCTGGTTCTGATATCATTATTCAAAACAACAAAATGAAAGAGTCAATCGATCTGGTAGAGCGTGCGGTGCTGGANGGAATCATTACTGAGCAGAGAATTAATCAATCGGTCATTAAAATTTTAAAGATGAAGGAAAAAGTTGGANTGCATAAAGATCCAGCGATATCAGCTGATAAAACTCACTTGGATATGGGCAAAAAGATTAATTTCGAAACCGCANATGAAATAGCATCAAGATCACTTACGGTGGTAAAGAATGATAATAATATTTTGCCATTAAATCCTGAGCTTAATGAAGATATATATGTAATTGATCTTTATGATGGGCCAAACAATCANACTGAAAGCAGCTTAACTAAGCAACTTCGACAAAGTAAGCGAAAGATAAAAACATTTCAAATTGACAAATCTGATAGCTTGGCAATCGCAGATTATATATTCAAACAAATNCCAGATGAAAAAATAGTTTTTGTTAATGCATTTGCTAACCCTGTAGAATGGAAGGATAATATTTTTTTACCAGAAGTTGAGGCCGATTTAATTAATAGATTAATTAATAAAAGCAGTAAGGTAGTGGTGACAAGCTTTGGTAGNCCATATTTAATTCAAGATTTTCCTAGTGCGCCTGTATATATATGTGCATATAAAGGAAGCGGAATTATGCAAGACGCTGTAGCAAAATTATTAATGGGCAAATCTAATGCAAGCGGCATATTACCTGTTACAATACCAGATATCGCCAATAGAGGTTCAGGGTTATATATAGAGTCGCAACCATGGGTGGAACAAGAAAATCCATTGGAACCAGGTACTGAATTAATGACAATTAGGGCAAATGAAATTGGAGTAGATATCGCACCAATTACAATAATGCTAAATGATGCGGTGCAAGATTCAGCTTTTCCTGGTGGCGTTATTCTTGCTGCAAAAAATGGTAAAATCTTTTTACACGAAGCATTTGGTTATCATACCTATTTNAAGAGTAATCCTACAGCAAGGGGTAATATTTTTGATCTAGCTTCAATTACGAAAGTAATATCAACTACATCAGCTATCATGAATCTTGTAGAAGAAAAAAAACTTAAACTTAGCGATAGAGTTATTGATTTTGTTCCAGAATTCAGAGGACAGCAAGATAAGTNTTTTAGACAAAAAGAAAACACTACGATTCAGCAGCTCATAACACATACAGCAGGCCTTCCACCATTTAAACAGTACTACTTAATGGATGGAAATCAGCAGACTCGGTTGGACTCTATTTTTAATACGGAACCTCAAAGAGCATCCAGCGACACACTCATATACTCAGATATTGGTTTAATCGTACTAGGTAAAGTTGTTGAAGTTGCATCGCAGCAGTCATTGGATGAATATGTTGATTCGGTAGTGTTCAAACCGCTTGGAATGAATTCTACATTTTATAACCCTTCTATGGAAAAACTTCAGCGAATTGTTCCAACTGAAAATAGCAAATTTCACCAAAAATTGATTAGAGGATTTGTTCATGATGAAAATGCGCATAGCTTAGGTGGTGTTGCTGGGCATGCTGGTCTTTTTTCTACGGCAAAGGACCTGGCTATTTTTTCACAAATGATGCTGAATGGTGGNCGATATGGATGGAAGAGAATTTTTATGGAAGAGACAATTATTCAGTTTACAACGAGGTCAAATGAAGTAGAGGGTAATTCTTATGGTATTGGATGGGATACTCCATCTGGAAAATCTTCAGGAGGTGTATATTTATCAAANGATAGTTTTGGGCATACAGGATATACAGGNACCTCACTATGGATTGATAGAGAAAACCAAATTTTTGTCATTTTACTTACAAATGCAGTTCACCCTGACCGATCCTATAAGAAAAAGAGCTATTTTGACTGGAGACAGCGATTACATTCATCAGTATATGAGTCTCTAGGCTTTACGGCTAAAAATGAAGATCTTGAACTACGNAATCGATGGAAAAGAGAATAAAATTGAAGATAAATCACTCTTTATCATTAATCCTGTTTTGCGTTGTCCAATTTGCTTGNGAATCGAAAGAAGAATGGATAAATANGCTACCAAAACCTTGGACTATATCAGAGAATGATTTTTCTGAAATATTGCCAAANTTTCATAAAAAATTTCCCAACTTTCANGANAGNCTTAAAGCTTTTTCAGTTTGGCAGATTGGAACACCATATCAAATGTTTTGTTTAGGCGAGGAAGTTGANCCAGATCCAGATCCAATTTTTAGGTTAGATGTATCGGATTGCACCGTACATATCCTTACAGGCTTAGCAAGCGTACAAAGTACATCTTGGAATGAGGCAAAAGAGAACCTTATTCAAATCCACTATAAATCTGATAATGAAGGGNAAAGCACNCCTTCATATAAGCATAGATGGCATTTTACTACCGATCGAATCCAAGATAATTATTCAACCCAAGATATTTCTAGTTCTTTATTGATGAACGATCAATTAGAGAAACGCACAATTACGCTGAATCAAAAACAAAATGGAGATGAATTCCTAGAGCTTGATTGGTCAAAGAAAACAAGCGCAAGCTATATACCAAATGATATGCTTACAACTGAGCTATTAAAAAAATTGCCAACTGTTGTTGGCGTCGCTTTTGTAAAAGAATCATATTTTAAGTTGGGCTTGATGATTGCTCATGAAGGTATGATTGTNGATNAGAANGATATTATACATGCATCCCAAGAATTCAAAAAAACAGTTCGAATGGATTTCATGGATTATTATTTTAATGAGGATGGTCCTCGTTTTGATGGGGTAATGNTCTATTCATTTCATCCTTTAGAGAGCTAAATTTTTGCATTGGATAGATCAGCTAGTTATATTATTCTTTTTGCTATCGTTTTCTATTTATGGGATTTGGCAGGCAAAAAGCAATAGATCATCCGGGGATTATTTCTTAGCCGGAAAGAATCTACCTTGGCCCGTTGCGATGTTATCGATTGTAGCAACCGAAACATCTGTTCTGACATTTATTAGCATTCCAGGTTTAGCCTATAGAGGAGATTGGTTTTTCCTTCAGTTAGGTTTTGGCTATATAATAGGTAGAATCCTTGTTAGTATTTTTCTTTTACCTCAATATTTTCAAGCTGGTATTGTATCTATATATGAGGTTATAGGGCAAAGATTTGGNGAAGTNTTTCAAAAAATCGCTTCACTCATTTTTTTGATCACCAGAGTATTAGCGGATGGAGTAAGATTCTTAGCAACCGCTGTTATNGTTCAAGTAATCACTGGGTGGTCGCTTTTTTTTGCAGTCATGATCATTGGTGTTGTAACATTGATATATACGCTTTCAGGAGGAATAAAAACGGTTATATGGATCGATAGTATTCAATTTATACTTTACCTATTTGGTGGATTAGTTTCGATTGCAATAGCAATAAACTACCTTGAATTACCATTTTTTGATATTATTACGAATCTATCCTCGNTNAATAAACTAAGAATTTTTACTCTTGAAGGTAATGTATTATATGATCCATACTTTTTCCTAAGCGCAATTATTGGTGGAATTTTCTTATCTTTTTCTTCNCATGGAATAGATCACATGATGGTCCAGCGAGTATTAAGCACAAGGAATATTGAATCTGCTAAAAAAGCAATGATCGGCAGTGGAATTATAGTGTTATTTCAATTCACTATTTTCTTATTTGCTGGATCCCTTATTTATTTAGTTACAAATAATATGGATATTCAAAAGGATCGCGAGTTTACCTATTTTATAGTCAACTTTCTGCCAATAGGGGTAAAAGGTCTTTTGCTTGCAGGAGTTCTTTCTGCCGCAATGTCAACCCTAAGCTCTTCAGTGAATTCCTTAGCTTCTTCTACGATTACAGATTGGTTCAGAAATAAACAGAGTATTAAANCTTCACGTTTAGTTAGTCTGGTATGGGGTGCCATTTTAATTATGATAGCATTAGTTTTTAATGAAAGCAATACTGCAATCATTGTTGTTGGGCTTCAAATTGCATCCTTTACATATGGTGCCTTATTGGGATTGTTTTTGTTAAGCAAGATGAAAAGAGATTTTTCATCAATTAGTCTTATTTCTGGATTGTTATCAAGTTTGCTTATTGTGTTTTTACTAAAATATTNTGGATTTGCTTGGACTACGTTTATCGGTGCAGCAGTAATTTTGAATATCGCAATAACNCTACTAACAGATTCAATAATTAAATTTATTTATAATTCAAATCGTTGATTGATGGTTGTCGCTCCATAGCCTTGTTCCTTTAATTTTTTCCGTTTATCAGCAGCAGGGTCAAGCAAAGGATTGGTATGATTAAAATGAATAAAATTTATATCAACCCGATCTTTGATTTCTTTGAAGTATTCAATTGATTCAATAATAAATGGATGAGGAATTTCAGACATATTTCTGCCCGGCAATTCACCTTCATTATAAAAGGTTCCATCAAGCAAGGCATAGTCATTCTCTTTAATCGTTCCCAAAACATCGATATCCCATTTATTCCATTTATCGATATCTGGGATAAAAATTAATGATTTGCTAGGTCCATTGATTTGGAATCCAACCGTTTCGGAAAATTCATCTCGATGAGGCACTTTAAATGGCTTGATTGTAAGTCTTTTATTTAGAATAATTTCCTTATTCTCTTTTAATTTATTTATTTTAACGTTATTTAGATCAATTAACTGGCTCCATGGACCATTGGTTTGTAGATATTTCGTCATTTTGGGTGCTGTATATAATGGCATATTTTTATATCCCATTGTTTCCCTCCCTAAGTGCATCAATCCTGAATAGTGCCCTATGTGTGCATGGGTGATGAATATCCCTTTGATCTTATTTTCTGTTGTAAGTTGGTTATGCTGGCGTGGAAAGTCGGGCGTAGCCTCAATCATCCAAGCCTCATTTGAATTAGGGTCAACGATACCAAGAGAGGTAACAAAAAATTCTTTTTTTGGATTTGACCATCTATTAATACAACACTTCT
This sequence comes from Fidelibacterota bacterium, assembly GCA_002717765.1. Next base: position 82,979 of record PBCB01000016.1, read on the forward strand.
TATTACATCCCGCTTGGGGAGCTCCTCCATCTTGAGTGGTNCCCAGAACGATAATATATGGATTTTCAATAGGACTAGGAGANCAGCTTATCAATAATAAGAAGATCGTCAGATATAAATTATTGCGAATCATTTTATTCCTGCTAGCTGACTTACAATCTTGTCTTGCAGTTCACGGAATGGGGCAGATGANCCTTTATATCCATTCATTAATATAGAAAATGCTATTGGCTTGTTATCTGAGTTCAATATATAACCAGAGAAAGTTGTAACTCCNGATAATGAACCCGTCTTAGCATAAATACCATTCGGTAAATTTCTATCAATCAAGGTTCCATTTTCACCAGTGAANGACAAAATATTTAATAGCTTATTTCTGATTTCTGGCTGATGATACGCCCAGCTTAATAATGAGGTAAAATNATTTGCACTTGAGTAATTATATCTTGATACGCCAGATCCATCGCTAATGGAAAAACTAGTCGTATCCAAATTTGTTTTATCATTCAAGAAAACCTTTATCGCATGCAATCCATTTTGCCAATTTCCTTGGCTTCCATTTGATTCATAGCCTATTGTTTTTACTAGTAATTCTGCAGTAAGGTTATCACTTTCAACCATAAGATTCTCAAGGATTGAGGGTAGGGATTTTGAGTAATGCGTTGCAATTTCTACTCCTGAATTAAGATAGATACCTTTATATAGTTTTTTTATTTTCACCCCATTTTTTAGTAACATTTCTCGGAACAGATATCCAGTATAGTTGGTTGGTTCATCTATATTTCTAATAATGGTATCAGTTGATGCTGTATCCATTACACTTCCAGTTATTAAAAATGAATTTTTATTATTTTTCCAATCACGAGTTATTTTTAGCTTTTCAAAATTTGCTGTATCATTTACTGTATAAGCCTGATTAATAATAGTATAATAGTTTGATTTGGGATATGTTTCTAAATTGATAAGATTACCGGTTGTGCTTGGATTGATTATGAAATCAATGCAATTATCATTAACGGAAAGTGCACTAATATGCGCGGAATACCATTCATCGCCTTCATCCCACATCCAACCGGGGCCGTATGTAAGTGAATCCATAATTGTATCATCTAGAATTAACTCGTTTATTGAGGGATATTGTTTTGCTACGATACTAGCCAATGAGTCAAGCTCTGTTAATGCAAAGTCAGGATCACCACCACCAACTAGGTAGATTTTATTTTCATCTTTATAAATAGATGTCTTAAAAGTGTAGCTAGTATCTAGAATTGAAATCGCTGAAAGAGATGTGTATAGTTTATTATTACTAGCAGGATTAAATAGGGAATTACTATTCAATTCAAAAATTGTTTTACCGGAATTAAGATCAACAGCTTTTATTCCAATATTTGTTTCCAATTTAGAAGCATCGATTAATTCATTTATAGAATTTCTTATAGAGGGGAAACCACTGGATTTATAGACCTGTGGAGGCGCATAGCAGCTACAAAGCACCAGAGCTATAATCATAGCTAGCTTTTTATTCATAAATCCAGTATTGCCTTGAAGTATTCTTATATTTTTCAATTGGTATATTAAATTGATTCGTATTGTCAGAAGCAATTTGTTCAGAAAATTCAGCATTTCCCCATAAACGATTAATCCCAGAATTCTTTAGTTTAAACTGATTTGGATATTTTTCTTTAATCATATTAATTATTTCCATGCCTGTTGCAATGCTTTTGTACTTATTACGGTCTGTTATTATAATCTCTGCACCATGACATACCTGGTTTTTATATTTAGGATTATTTGCCATTCCTTTGATTGGGCTAGGTATGAATCTAACTGGCTTAAAAACAACGCCAGGCAAATTAAGCTTGTTTAATTCTATGGTTAAATCTTGTTTGTTTATCCATGGTGCACCAAACCGCTTAAATGGCTTTTCTGTTCCTCTTCCTTCGCTGACATTAGTAGCTTCAAGCAAGCACATTCCAGGGTAAATAATAGCAGTATTTATATCAGGAATATTTGGCGATGGCTTGACCCATGGTAGAGTTGTTTCATCGTACCAGAGATTTCTTTTCCAGCCCTTCATCTTTATCACTTGAAGTTTTGGTTGATTTTCAATCCATTCTTCACCATTGATCATATATGCTAACTCACCAACCGTTAATCCATAACGGATTGGGATAGGATAATATCCTACGAAAGTTTGAAACTTTAAATCAAGAATAGGACCTTCAATGGATTCCCCCGTAATTGGGTTTGGCCTATCAAGAACAATCACTTCCACGCCAGCATTTGATGCGCTTTCCATAACCAATCCCAATGTAGTAATATAGGTATAGAATCGTGCTCCAACATCCTGAATATCATAGAGAATAATATCCAAACCCTTCATTTGCCCTTCAGTAGGTTTGCGATTACTTCCATATAGACTGACAACTTCAGGAAGGGATTTAACTTGTCCGTCATAATTAATTTTTTCACCAGCAGCAGCTTCACCAAATAGGCCATGTTCAGGAGAAAATATTATTTTAATACTGACATCTTTTTGATTCATCAGGCGTTCGTAATTTGGGGTACCAGCCGCATCTACACCTGAGTGATTTGTTACTAATCCGATAGATTTATTTTTGATTAAATCAATTCTTTCATTGAGAAGCACATCTAATCCAACCTGTATTTTTGATAAATTAATTCTAGGATCATCTTTTTTTGATTCTAGCTCAACCTGGTGAATTGATTTTGTTTGTTGAGAGCAACTAACAATAAGAGCTAGAAAAATAAAAAAGATTCGCTTCATTTATTTTAATAACGTGAATTTTTTGTTAACGATTTCCTTTCCCTGTGAAAGGGAAACCATATAGATGCCTGATGGAGCTTTATTGCCATCTCTCATCAATCCATTCCAATTAAATCGCTGAATTCTTGCGGGAAGTGACAGCGCAGACATTTTAAATACCTCCCGACCCATTAAATCTGTTATAGTGAGATATGCAATTGGTGATAATTCACGCACCTGAAACTCAATAGAAATAGAGCTATTTGAAGGATTTGGATATAATGCAGTTATATTTAAGCCATCTGGGACTACTGGATAATCCTCATCAATTGAAGTAATAGGTGCATCTAGATATTGAAGAATCTGTCCCATTACATCTACCCGTATTTGCTCAGGGTAGATTGCTTCAAAGCCGATCGATAGATAGACCAGACCTCCGGGTATTCTGCTATTTAAAAAATTTCCTCTAAATGCAATACCTGCACCACCTTTGGTCTCATAATCAACATCTTTATATTTGAGAATGGTGACTGCGTCACCTATCGGTTTAATGCCATCAGGCCAATCCACATTATAGTTTCCGAAATCTCCATTATCAAAATTGAATGAATAGCCATCAAATAATGAATTAGGAACGCCTTCAACGCTATACGTTCCATTTGTTTCTCCGGCTGCATCACTTATATACTGTGATTTAAGGATTTTTTCATAAAAATTATTATCAGATAACGTTCCTTTTTCCACTAGATCGTATCCAATTTCTGAACCCGAAACAAACAGGCGACCTCCATTNANAATATAGTCCTGTACAATCNTNTTTTCTTTTTCATCAAAAGAAGATGTAGCAGCCCCTTCTTCACCTAGAATCCAATCAACAATTGCATAATCATTTAAATTGACAAGACCATNAATCACAGATTCATTTGATGCAGAATCAAAGGTATAGCCATTTATATAAATGGCATTTCCATGCTCTAAGATAAAGTCAAACGAATTGGTTGTNCCAGAAATTCTATCAAAGCCATTNATGATTAAAGCTTTTGATCCTGAAGGTGAAGGNGTGGTGCCTAGCAGCTCTGTAAATTCACTTGTACCAAATTCATTGATTGCTCTTACTTTATAATAGTAGGCTGTATTATCTGTAAGGCCTTGAATTAGGATAGGGCTTTTTAAAAATTTCCCAACTGTACGATTCTCATTTGTATTAGAAATTACTTCTACAACTTCGTATTCTGTAACCGCATCATCATTTGTCAAATTGATATTTACAATTCCGCTACCCAAATTTAATATAGAAAAATCTTCAGGGNTTGAAGGGGCGGACTTAACGCCAATTTTTTCTCCGAGAGCATCCCATAACTCATCATACCCATCATCATAACCCAATGCCCAAATTCCAATTCCCCCAAGATTTTTTGAGATAACAAAATCATATTTTTTTGATAAGGAAAGACTATCATCATACCATGTTTGAAACCAATCGGGGTTTTGATATCTATACCAAGGCGTTTGAGAGTCGTTATCCCATTTTTTACCATAAGATAGCGCTTTAGCTTCTGCGGTAGAAAAAACTACGGCTGATCCAGTCCCAGTGGTATTTGCTCCTTTTTCACCAGAAGAAGATGGCCATTCATATCCATAATAAGGGTTCCCAAGTATTATTTTGTTTACATTGTTGTTAGTAACTGATAGATAGGTATTAATTGTATTTGTGATATTATATGAGCCTCCTGTAAGAGGAGCAACGGGACCGGTAAGCGTGCTGCCTTTCCAGTGATAATCATATCCCATCACAAATAATCCATCACTTTCGCTTGCCAATGAATTAAAATCCCAAGCATTATTCCAATCGACAGCAGGTGTTGCAAGGGTTACCTGTGCATTGGGATTAGAGCTTCGCAAGGAAGTCCGTAGATTTTTCACAAAAGTAATTAAGTTAGACTTTTGTGATTCGGGAAAAGATTCAAAATCGATATTTATTCCATCGGCACCAGCACGATCCACTTCGTATTTTAAATTATCAATCAATCGATTTTGATTTTCACTACTTCCAAGTAATGTTTCGAGTTTTGTTTTAGAAAAGAGAGTAACAGTTAAGACAACTTCAACACCGTTTTCATGAGCTTTATTGATTAGGTCTATTGCTGGCCATCCATGTAGATCAGTTAGTTCGCCATTCTCATTTGCCTCCGCTGAAAAGTACGCGATTGTTGAAAGAAGATCGTAATTATAATTTTGCCATTTCGTTCCTTGCCAATAAGGATGATAGCCAAATACTTTTCTTGTTATTTTTTTCTTTGTCTTTGACAAGGGATCTGCTGGATCGGTATAGGTTTTATAGAAAGGCTCGATGAAATTTTCATTATTGTATTCCAATTCAACTTGATGGACACTTTTATACGCCTGCTGACTTAACGCAACTGAAAAGAGTAATACAAATATGAATCTATTATACATCGCAGTGTGAAAAAATATCGTTAATTGTTTCTCTTTTTCGGATAAGCTTATGGCTCGAATTATTCAACAAAACCTCAGCAGCTCTTGGTCTGGTATTGAAATTATGCGACATAGAATAGCCGTATGCTCCTGTATCCATGATTGCAATAAGATCACCTTCATTTAACTTTGGAAATTCTCGATCAGTAGCTATTCGGTCTGTATTTTCACATATCTGACCAGTAAAGTCAACCGTATTTTCATTATCTCCATGATTACCAACCTTAAATATACGATGTTGCGCACCATATAATGCCGGGCGCATTAGCGTTTCCATACCGGCATCTATTCCAACAAAATTTTTATAGCTATTTTTTAATCCTGTTACTTTTGTAATAATAAAACCAGCATCAGCAATAATTGACTTTCCTGGTTCTAGCCATAGGGATGGAGCTGTAGCTTTATCTGGATAAGCTGAATAGAATATTTTTGAAAGAGAGGAAAACATTTGATCAAAGTCTAATGGTTTTTGATCATCTTGATAAGGAATCCCAAAACCACCACCCATACTAATGAAATCAAACTTAATATTAAGGGATGATTCAATTTTCTTGGCATGTTCAATAATGGCAGATAAAACTTCAGTAAAAAACTTTTCATCTAGATTTCCTGATCCACACATACACTGTAGGCCAAATCGCTTAATACCCATATTTTGCGCTTGTCTATATGCGTCGATAATTTTTTCAGAAGGAATACCAAACTTTGCATCCCTACCCCCAGTAATAATGCCTGAATATGATCCACCTCCAAAACCAGGATTCATTCTAAAAGATATTCGATCTGGAAGGCCGATTTTATTAAGCCTTTCAAGAGAAGTGATATCATCCAAGTTAATATTACACCCTTTTTGAGTGGCCTCAATTAAATCAGCCTCTGATTCATAGTTTCCGGTATAGATACATTCTGAAGGATCAATTCCAGAAAGTTCAGCGGCATAGATTTCTCCAGGGCTAGAGCAGTCACCTCCAATTTTTCCAAATGTATTGCGCATAGTTCGAATCAAATGGGGATTGCTATTTGATTTGATTGCATAGCAAATATGAAATTTTTCAAAATTAGCAGATAGCGCATTATTTAAATTAGAAACATTATCCTCAATTCGCTCCTGACTATAGACGTATAATGGAGTTCCATACTGTTTTGCAATTGAGCCTAGCAGCTCTTCATCTATTATTAATTTTCTTAACGGATGCATTTTTTATTACATAAAATTATAAATAAATTTAAAACGTATTAGATATTCAAAATAAGACCAAAGTGACAAGGATATTTTCATTAATTTTGCCTAAGAAAGAAAGTAAAAAGCTATCAAGCAAATGGGTGCTTATGTTTATTTTTATAATGTATGCCATTGTCTTTGTACTCGTAGTTTATAATTTATATGTATATAATTGGATATTTTAATTTATCAAATAGCCTTCTACTTAACATGTAGTAAATTGGAAACCTATGTTTGATGCAAATATATATAGAGATCGAAGAAATTCACTATCCAATGAAATGGATAATGGTTTGATTTTATTATTGGGGAATAAACCCGTTCCTATGAATTATCCATCTAATACATTGCGATTTCGACAAGATAGTAATTTCTTATATTATTGTGGTTTAGATTATGAGAATCTAAGCCTAGTTATAGACACCGCCTCAGGAGAGACAACATTATTTGGTGATGACTTAACTGTTGATGATATAGTCTGGGAAGGGGAGAGAATGTCAATTAAAAAGATGTCCGAATTAGCTGGGATTGATCATATCGCAAACAACTCTACTATTAATCAATTCATTAATAATTCAGATAAAGCATATACTCTGCCTGCGTACAGAGATGACCACAAATTCTTTTTAAAATCTATCTTTGGTTCAGAATCTTTCTCTTCTTCGAAATCTTTAATTATGAATGTTATTAAGCAACGCTCAATCAAGACAGAAGAAGAATTAACTGAGATAGGCTTAGCCCTAGAGGTCACATCTGAGATGCATAAGATTGCTATGAAATCAACCCATGATGGATTAAAAGAACAGTCAATTGTTGGTTTGATTGAAGGATACGCACTTCAACATGGTCGCAGGATGGCATACCCTGTAATTTTTACGATTCATGGCGAGATTCTTCATAGCAATGTCTACGATAACACCATGAGATCTGGTCAGCTTGCATTAAATGATTCAGGCGCAGAATCCCCTCTGCATTATGCAAGCGATATTACAAGAACATTTCCTGTAAGCGGCAAATTCTCAGATATACAAAAAGATATCTATAATTTAGTTTATAAGATGCAAGAAGTTGCATTTAGTTACTGTAAACCAGGCACTTCGTATCGAGAAGCACATCTTGCCGCTGCAAAAATTGCGGTCTTAGGTTTAAGTGAGCTAGGACTAATGATGGGTGACCCTGATGAAGCCGTATCCAAGGGTGCACATGCATTGTTTTTTCCTCATGGCCTTGGCCATATGCTCGGCTTGGATGTTCACGATATGGAAGGCCTAGGTGAAGACCTTGTTGGTTACGATAATGCCAATAATAGAAGCGATCAATTTGGTTTGGCCTATCTACGGCTTTCAAAAAACCTTGAACCAGGATTTGTATTAACAGTTGAGCCTGGCATTTATTTTATACCGCACCTTATAGATCAGTGGAAAAATAGCGCCAAGCATAAAGAGTTTATCAATTATGATGCGATCGAATCATTTAAAGATTTCGGTGGAGTTCGAATTGAAGACAATATTGTTATTACTAATGAAGGGTACCAATTATTAGGACCGCATATACCAAAAACGATCAATGAGATTGAGGCCCTAATGCAGTCATGAGAAATTTTATTTGGCTGTTTTTATCTTCTTTCGGCATCATGTTTGCCATATTGTCCTGGCTCCAAGAATCACAAATTATATCTAAAGACATAGGCTCATTAAAAGGTTTTCTTGCGGTCTTATTAGGGGCATTACTGTATTATATCATTCCTAGAAAATTTAGCTGAGTTCATTCTCAATTGCGATGCCAAACGTTTTTAATACCCCTCCACCAAAATTCAATGAAGGACAAGTAGTTGATATTCTTTCAGAGCACTATGGTATAAACGGTTCAATCAAAGAGCTTATTAGTGACCGAGATCAAAATTTCAAAATTATAACAAAAGATCAGTCATATGTTCTCAAAATAGCTAATTCAGCAGAGTCAAAAGATATCCTAGATATGCAGAATCTGGCGTTGAATCATATTATAAATAAAGATTCATCTTTAGATATCCCCTATCCAATTAAATCTATAAATGATGAAGAAATTATTCATTGTGAAAATTATGATTGTGGGTTTTATTTAAGATTATTATCATACGTTGAAGGAAAATTTTTATATGAAATTAAACCAAGTAAAAATTTGTTGTTTTCTCTTGGTGGTTTTCTAGGATACCTTGATCAATTATTAGAGGACTTTAATCATGATGCTACTGATAGAAAATTTATTTGGGATGCTAAGCAGATTGATGTTTTATCACAGCAGCTAAAGTTTAGTGAGAATGACACATATTTAATTTCTTATTATATCAATCTTTTTAATGAACATATCATCGGTCAAGCAGACGCATTTACGAAAACAGTGATTCACAATGATGGGAATGACCACAATGTAATTATTAGTCACGATGAAAAAATAAAAAGCATTATTGATTTTGGAGATATGATCTATTCATATAAGGCACTTGAACCAGCTGTATGTATGGCATATATCGCGATGGAAAACCAAGATCCTTTTCCCCTAATTGCTCCATTATTGAAAGGATATCATTCGACCAATCCTCTTTCTGTTTTTGAATTAGAATCGGTAGTGTATTTAATGTGTTTACGTATGTGCATTACCATTAATATGTCAATTTACAGAAAGCAGCTATTTCCTGAAAATCGTTACATATCTATTTCGGAAGATAATGCACGAAAATTTCTAGAAAAAATGAAAGGTCAAAATATTCAGAAATGGTCAAAAGATCTTACAGAATATGCTAAGTCATAAAGAAATAATTGAACTTCGAAAAAATTTATTAAGCCCATCATTGAGCCTTTCCTATGCTGAGCCATTGCACATTGTTAAAGGTCATGCTCAATATCTTTTTGATGCGAATGGCAATCGCTATTTAGATGCGGTGAATAATATTCAACATGTAGGACATTGCCACCCCAAGGTTGCGGACGCGGCCAAAAAACAATATGATATCCTAAATATAAATACGCGTTATCTTGATGAGACAATTGTAAGGTATGCAAAAGCGCTAACCAGTCATCTACCTGATGGTCTTGATGTTTGTTTTTTTACCAATTCTGGAAGTGAATCAAATGATTTAGCGCTTAGGTTGGCGCGTATTGCAACCCAATCAGAAGAGACCATCGTTCTTGATGGCGCTTATCATGGACATGTCTCATCTTTGATAGATATCAGTCCATATAAGCATAATGGAAAAGGGGGAAGTGGTCCTCCTAGCTATGTGCATACGGTGCCAATGCCGGATATTTTTAGGGGAAAATATCGCGGGGAGAGCGCATCAGATAGATACCTTAATGAATTAAAAAATATTTTAAGTAAAATTAGAAAAGAGGATAAAAAGGTCTCGGCGTTTATGGTAGAATCAATCATGGGCTGCGGTGGCCAATTAATACTTCCTCAAAATTTTTTAAAACAATCGTTTAAGCTTGTTCGTAATGCGGGAGGTTTATGCATAGCAGATGAAGTACAAATAGGTTTTGGTAGGGTAGGGACAAATTTTTGGGGATTTGAAACCAGTGGTGTAATTCCAGATATCGTTACGATGGGAAAGTCTATGGGTAACGGACACCCATTGTCTGCGGTTGTTACAACAAAAAAAATTGCTGATAAATTTAATAATGGCATGGAATATTTTAATTCATTTGGCGGAAATCCAGTATCGTGTGCAGTTGGTAATGCAGTGTTAAATGTTATTAAAGAGGAAGGTTTGCAGCATAATGCATTAGAAGTCGGTTCATACCTACTTAATGAATTAAAAAGTTTACAATCAAAACATTCCATTATTGGCGACGTAAGGGGCATGGGCCTGTTTATAGGCATTGAACTAATCAGGGATATTAAAAATCTACAGCCAGCTGATACTGAGGCTACAATGATTATTAATCAAATGAAGGATCAGAAGATTCTTCTAAGCACTGATGGGCCAGATCACAATGTGATCAAGATAAAACCGCCAATGATTTTTGATAGGGAAAATGCTAATGAATTGATATTAAAATTATCCGATGTTTTAGGTAATATTGATTATGAAAAATAAAAGAATTCTATTCTTCTTGCCCATTTTATTTTTCATCACAAGTTGTGAACAATATGGAAAGTATGAATGGGAAAATCCAACAATTATTGGTATAAATAAGCTACCCCCAAGAGCACATTTTATTACCTATGAATCAGAGTCTCTTGCATTAAAAAATAATCCTGCAAAATCAAAAAACTTTATTTCATTAAATGGGCAATGGAAATTTAATTTTTCAAAAAATTTCAAAGATAGACCCGAAGATTTTTATGAAATGGGCTATAATGATAATGACTGGAATCAAATTACGGTTCCAGGCAGCTGGGAGCTACAAGGATGGTCTTACCCAATCTATCTGGATGAAGAATACCCTTTCCCCGTTGATCCGCCATTTATTCCCCATAAAATAAATACCGTTGGTTCATATAGAAGAAAGATTTCCATACCGCAGGAATGGTTAAAAAAAGATGTCTTTTTGAAATTTGGAAGCATTCGTTCTGCTTGCTATGTTTGGTTTAATGGAAAATATATCGGGTACTCTCAAGGTTCAAAAACTCCATCAGAATTTGATGTCACTGAATTTATTCAGGCAGGTGAAAATCACGTTGCCGTTCAAGTATACCGTTTTTCAGATGGATCTTATCTTGAAGGTCAAGATACCTGGAGAATTAGCGGCCTTGAAAGAGATGTGTCTTTGTATGCTCGTGAAAAAACTAGAATTAATGATTTTACTATTCATTCAACTCTTGATGAGACCTACCAAAAAGGAATATTTAGAATTGAAATTGATTTATTAAATCATCTTCAATCTCAAAGTGAAATCAGTGTTCGGGCGAAGCTAACTGATCCGTTAAGAAGGAATAGAACTATTTTTGATTCTACCAAATCTGTTGTTATTGATTCATTATCAAATATGTCTTTTCAGCATAATATTCGCCGCGTTAAACCATGGAGCGCTGAAAATCCTTATCTATACAAACTTCAGCTTTATTTGATGAAAGAGAACAAAATCATAGAAACTTTAACTCATCAAGTTGGATTTAAGATTACAGAAATTAAAGATGGAAAATTTTTACTTAATGGTATTCCCTTAACTTTGCGAGGAGTTAATCGCCATGAATGGGATCCAAAAAAGGGTAGATCTATCTCAGAAGATTCAATGATAGAAGATATTAAATTGATGAAACAAAACAATATTAATGCGGTAAGAGCATCGCATTATCCCAATCATGAACGATGGTATGAATTGTGCAATCAATATGGACTATACGTTGTTGATGAAGCGAATATAGAATCGCATGGGATGGGATCACATCCCAAAAGCTATGGTTTCATAGCTAATGACCCCGCGTGGACAGCGCAGTGGATAGATCGAGGAAATCGGATGTATGAAAGAGATAAAAATCAGCCTTCAATTATTATGTGGTCAATGGGCAATGAAGCTGGAGATGGTCAAAATTTTAAAAAATTATATAATTTTTTAAAAACTAAAAAAGATACTCGTCCAGTTGTATATGAGCCAGCTAAGGATAAGCAGCATACAGATATTGTATTTCCAATGTATAAGAGCGTTAATTCAATTAATCAATACGCAGAATCTCAGCCAGGTAAGCCCCTCATTTTATGTGAATATGCGCATGCCATGGGAAACAGTGTTGGAAATTTAGTTGATTATTGGGATACAATAAACCGGCACGAATCACTTCAAGGCGGCTTTATATGGGATTGGGCAGATCAAGTCTTGACTAAAACAGATTCTAATGGA
>PBCB01000017.1 GCA_002717765.1 Fidelibacterota bacterium
TCAATTGTCGGCGAAATAGAAGTTGATTTCAATATTGGAGGGTCGGGAAAGAAATTAATAAGAAATGGAATTATAAATATCAAAGAAGGCAGTATTTATACCGTACTAATGGATGAACCTATAAATCTAATTTCTGCCAAAGCGGAATTGAAAAACAATTTTATGGATATTACTTCGTTTAATGGGTCAATAAATGATTCCCAATCAAAGAATAAAAACAAAGACAATTTCTCAATTGATGGAAAAATAGATTTTACAAAATTCTTTGAACCCCGATACAATGTTACTGCTAATGGTAAGGATATTTTTTATCGCTCATTGAATCAAGATATCGAAAGCTATGCTGATATTGATATTTCAATTATCGGAAAAGACACAATAGATATTTCAGGTACTATTAATGCAAGAAATGGAGCTATTTATAAAGAGTTCACTAGTAGCGAGTCCAATGATGCTTCTGATGATTCAGAAAGGACTATTACGAATTACAATATAAGATTTCCCATTGAGGATTCTTTCTCAATACGTAATTCTCAGATTGATGCAAAAATATCAGGAGAATTAGGTATGTCAAAACTGTATAGTGAAACTTGGAATTATTCTGGAGAAATTGAATTTATTGAAGGGCAAATATATTATTACCTAGGTGATGTTTTTGAAAATCTTAAAGGAACAATGGTTTTTGATGGTCAAGGATTTAATCCTTTCTTAGAATTATCTGCTTCAACTAAGATTGGTGATGCAGAAATTATTCTTGGCGTTTTTGGTCCATTTGATAATCCGGAATGGAGATTTGATAGTGATAAAGGTTACTCTGAAAGTGATATCCTTCAATTATTAACTTTTAATACAAGAGTTTCTGAGGAAGGATTCTCTACGGAAGGGCTTGGTACACAAGCTCAAACAATATTAGGAGCATATCTAGAGCGCCAACTTGAAAAAAACTTTATAAAATCTACGGGATTAAAATCTTCTGGCATTATTCAGGACGTTCAAATTTCAGGCACATCTGAACTAATAAATCCAAACCAAGGCGAAGAGTTCAGTATTAATGCAAGATTAAATCAAAGCTTTAGCCTTAGCTATAAAAGGTCATTTTCATTAGAAGCAGCCTATAAAAACAAGGTAGGCGTTGAATATAAATTAAACCCTAATTTCTCAGTCATTGGAAACGTAGATGAAAGCGGACAAGTTCAAATGAAGTTTCGTGTCCGCCGAGTATACTAGACTGAGATATATGATTAATAAAAAATTATTTCTTACTTTATCAATTTTTATTGTAGTTCTCTATAGCCAAAATAATGACCGTAGGATTATTAATACCGTTTCGTTCATTAATAATCTTCAAATTGATTCCAATGATCTCGAAGGCCAGATTGAGCTAAAGCCCCCATCAATTCTTAGGTTCAATTCTGTAGATTTTGATAGAAGATTGCTAAAATTAGATGCTATAAATATTAAAAACCATTATAACTCAAATGGGTTTCTTCAGGCAACTGTTAAGGATTCTTTTGAAGTAAATAGCGGTTTAGTTAATATTTTTTTTATTATCAATGAAGGTAATCAATATTTTTTAAGCGATGTGAGCATTGAAGGCCTTTCTGTCTTAGATAATGAAAAAATATTAACTAAGTTAGGCCTATTTAAAGGTCAGCCATATAATCCCGTAAAAATTAATAAAAAACTATCAATAATCGATCAAGCATTGCAGGAAAAAGGAAAAATTTTTTCTACGATAAATGTTAGTCAAGCCATTGAAGACTCAGTTAAAATTGTAATTCAAGTCAATGAAGGAAAGAATATTTTCATTAATGACTCATGGATAAGTGGCGCTGAACGTATAGACACAATATATGTGAGGAAAGAAGTTGAATTTGAGAATGGACAACTTTTTAGTAAAAAGAAAATTGATAAAACGAAACGCAACCTTCTTCAAGCGGGTTTCTTTTCTTCAGTAAATATTGTTGCTCACCCAATTGAAGAACAAGACTCATTGGTTAATCTAGAAATAAGGCTAAGAGAATTTAAAAATGTTGGCGAAACTGCTTTCGAATTTGGACTTGATGAAATAGAATATGTTCCTGGTGTACGATCCCTAGTGGGGCTTGGTGGTTCTATTAATTGGACAGATCGTATGATTTTAGGAACAAAAAATAGATTTGAAACGGATGGTAGCGTAGTTCTCCCAACAGAGGAGGGCTTTATTTTTCCAAGACTAGGTTTCGATATTAAAATATCGAACCAAAGACCATTTTCAATTAATTTTCCAACTGAAATAAAGTTATTTTTCCAACAATTTAAAAATTTTGGTGATGAGTATGGACCCTATGTTCGCAGGTTTGGCTTTCAGTATGCAAACATATTTAGATGGAATCGTCAAAGGTCATATCTAGATATTGGAGCAACGTTTGAGCGATTTGATGAATCTGCGGCATTTAAAGAAGATATTGAGCAGCGAAAATTTAAAATTCACCTAAATCAAGATAATAGAGATAATCCCATGGATCCAAAAAGTGGCAATATGATTATAGCAAGATTAGACGCTTATGGAGGGCCACTTGGTGGCAATAGGTCATATATAAAGTACAACCTTGATTTAAGAAATTATTTTACAATTTTTAAATTAATAACGATAGCAGGAAGGTTGAATAGCGGTGCTATAACAGGATGGTCTGAGTCTTATGATCAATACGAAACAGTTTTGTTTGAGAAATTTTATCTAGGCGGTAGCAATACTTTGAGAGCAATTAGGCCATTACGTTTATTGACAAATAGATCAGACAATATTGATAATGATAATGATGGTAAAATTGATGAAGAAGATGAGTCAAATAATATTCCATCCGGAAAAACTGCTATGGTTTTGACTAATTGGGAGGTNAGATTTCCTCTGGCTTGGAGATTGGGGGGAGTGCTTTTTGTTGATGGTGGAAACATATTTGATTCTTCAAAGGAAATAAACAATGATGATCTTTTTTGGAACTATGGATTTGCAATTACATTAAATTTACCAGTTGGTCCACTTCGAATTGATTNTGCTCAAGATTCAAAAGACTCAAGCATTAATCAAATTCAATTAGGGTTTTTATATGCGTTTTAATTATAAATCAATATAGTCAAATAATATAAAATTCATATAAATTTGAACACTAAAATATTTAATTATTTATGAAAAATATTTTTACAATCNTAATTATTGCAGCCTTTTTTTCTTCTTGTGATTTATTTAAATCAGCTGATCAGTATTTTGCAGAAGCTGAAGAATTGAGAATAGAAAGAAANCCAAAAGAGGCTTTGCGACTACTNAAGAAAATAACAGCAAAATTTAGCAATGACGTTAAGGCTCCTGATGCACAGTATCTTATTGCTGAAATTTACTATAGAGATTTACAAGATTTTTCAAAATCAATNACTGAATATNATAAATTTGCTTTAAGATACNCTGNTANTAAAAAAGTTCCTTTTTCAGTCTTTATGCAGGGATATATTTATGCAAATGAGTTGATGAANCATGATTCTGCAAAAATATTATATNAAAAGTTTATNANTNTATACCCAGATCATGAGATGGTTGAATCTGTAAGGTTTGAATTAAAATATCTAGGCCTAGGTATAGATGAAATTCCACAACTAAAACATTTAACTGAGTAAAAATATGCCAGAATTTAGCTTATCTGAAATAAATGATCAAATTGCCAAAGATTCAAAGTTTATACCATCACTTAAAGATTCAATTGCTGAGGTTATTGTAGGTCAAAATGAATTGATTGATAAAGTATTGATTGGCATGTTAGCAAATGGACATATACTCTTAGAGGGAGTACCTGGCTTAGCAAAAACACTTACGGTTAACACTCTTGCAAAATCAATAAATACAAACTTTCAACGTATTCAATTTACCCCAGATATGCTTCCGGCAGATTTAATTGGAACTTTGATCTATAATCAAAAAACANGNGNNTTTGNAACAANAAAAGGTCCAATATTTTCTAATATTATATTAGCAGATGAAATAAATAGAGCACCGTCAAAGGTTCAAAGCGCTCTTCTTGAAGCNATGCAAGAGAGGCAAGTTACAATAGGTGAAGATACCTATAAACTAGATAGCCCATTCCTAGTTTTGGCAACCCAAAACCCAATAGAGCAAGAAGGGACATACCCGCTACCAGAAGCCCAAGTTGATCGCTTTATGATGAAATTAAANGTTGATTATCCAGAGAAAGATGATGAGCGNCAGATTTTGAGATCTTCAGCTAGAACGGATATTAAAAAACAAAAAAGATCNACAATTAAAGCTACCTCAATAATTAAGGCTCAGAAATCAATTAACGATATCTATGTGGATGAGAAAGTTGAAGAATATGTCTTAAATCTTGTATTTGCTACTCGCAATCCAATTGAACATGACCTTGAAGACTTATCACAATTAATTCAATATGGAGCAAGTCCAAGAGCAACTATCAATNTAATTCTTGCCTCAAAAGCTAGGGCTTTTGTTGAAGGAAGAGGTTATATAACACCGGAAGATGTACGGTATATTGGAAAAGATGTTTTACGTCACCGAGTAATATTAACCTATGAAGCTGAGGCTGAAGAATTAACTTCTGAGGATATTATTCAAAGACTTTTTGATTCTATTGAAATCCCTTGACNTATAGCTTTCTTAAATAAGAATATTTAGATATATAGCATCTATGATTCCAAAAAAAATAATTCAAAAAGTGAGACATATAGAAATAAGAACTAAGGGCTTGGTAAATGATCTATTTGGTGGCGAATACCATTCAGCATTTAAGGGCCAGGGGATGACATTTTCTGAAGTAAGAGAATATTATCCAGGNGATGATATAAGAATGATTGATTGGAATGTTACCGCAAGAAACAATGCCCCATTTATTAAAATCTTTGAAGAAGAAAGAGAGCTTACGGTATATATANTGGTTGATGTTAGTTCTTCTGGAGGTTTTGGAACTATTAATCAACTCAAGTCTGATCTTTCTGCAGAAATTGCTGCAGTATTAGGATTTTCAGCAATAAAAAATCAAGATAAGGTAGGATTAATTTTATTTAGNTCTGAAGTGGAAAAATATATTTCTCCCCAAAAGAATAAATCCCATATACTAAGAGTTATTAGAGAAGTGCTTTTTCATAAATCAAGAAAAAAAGGCACATCGATTCAGAATGCTATAGATTTTTTAATGAACGTCTCAAAAAGAAAAGCAGTTGTTTTTTTGATATCAGATTTTTTGGATGATGGATATTGGAAATCATTAAAACTTGCAAACAAGAAGCATGACTTAATTGGGATACGTATATATGACCCTGCTGAAATTAGNTTACCTGATTTAGGTCTAATTANGGTAATTGACCCTGAAACCGATGATGAATTCTGGGTTGATACTTCTTCAGCGAATGAAAGGAAGTTCTCGGAAAAAGCAATTAGCGAAAAATGGTTAAATTTTTATGATAATTGCAAAAAAAATAAATTTGATGTTATTAATATTAAAACTGATCAAGACTATGTTGAACCGATCATGAATTTCTTTCATCNAAGAGAAAGAAGGTCTTAATTATCTGAAAAAATTTATTTTNATACCNCTCATTNTTTTATGGGCTTGCTCAAAAGAAAAATCTATTAATTCTGTCGATATTAGCTCCANCGTTGATACNCTACAAACTACGATTGGGGAGCCAATTCATTATACATTAAATGTAAATCACTCTGATACAAATATAATTCAATTTCCAGATTGGGAATTTGATAATATTCTTGAGCTAAGAAATTTATCCACTAATAATGAAAATAATAAAACCATCGCCAGGTTTGAAATTGTGTTCTGGGATACAGGGTTAATTTCTATACCTGAGCTTAATGTTAATTTTCTNAATAGAGATAGTGCATTAGCCTATTCAATGAAATCAGATTCGTTAGAAATAGAAGTTGTTTCAATAAAAGATAAAAATCCATCTTTAGCAGATATTTCTGATGANATATTACCAATAAAAGAGCCGGTTCCNGTTAATCCCAAAATGCCACTTGGTTTAATTATCCAAATAGTTTTATTAATTATTCTTTTGCTCAGCATTATTTTATTATGGAGAAAAAGAATTAATGTTTCTGTATCCAAAGATAATTATTCAAAAATAGTCGCAAATCCAGCTCATATAGCAAAGAAAAAATTAGATGAATTAAGAAAATATNACCTAGAACAAGAAAATCATAAAAAAGAATTTTATATCCAATTATCTTTTATATTGAGAGAATATATCGAGAATAGTTTTTTCATAAGAACGCTTGAGATGACAACACAAGAGATAGATANNAATAGAAATATTATTCCATTTGAAACTNATTTAATTAATAAGCTNATTAAGGTATTNTCTATNGCGGATCTAGTAAAGTATGCTAAATATTACAAAAGTAGCGATAAATGCTTTTCTGATTTAGAGGATGCAGCTTTCATTGTTGAAGCATCAACCAATTTTTTTGATTTAAATCAACCTCAAAAAATTATAAAAAAATGAAAATTAAGTTATAAATTCGAGGCCTTCAAGGAGATAGAATGGCAAATACATCTGATATAAAGAATGGATCCGTTATTTTTCATAAAAATAAACGGATGAAAGTTATGGAATTCCTCCATGTTAAGCCTGGAAAAGGCCCTGCGTTTGTTCGCACTAAATTAAAAGACATTTCATCAGGAAAAATAATTGATGAAACTTTCAATGCAGGCGTCAAATTAGAATTTTTAAAAATTGAAGCAAAAGAAATGCAATTTCTATATAGTGATGGTGATTCGCATATCTTTATGGATAATACAACCTATGAACAATTCAATATTTCTAATGAGAAAATTAATGAAACACAAAATTATCTGAAACCAGGTACAAACGTAGATTTATTGTTTGATGGTGATGTAGTCCTAGATGTTAGATTAACTGCTCATGTTGAACTTACTGTTACAGAAACTGAGCCTGGCGTTAAAGGCAATACTGCAACTGGCGCCACAAAACCTGCAACCGTTGAAACGGATTACACTCTTCAGGTTCCATTGTTTATAGATAATGGCGATTTATTAAAAATAGATACGCGTACCGGAGAATATATTGAACGTGTGAAAACTTAATCGTATTTTCCAAACGTTATACATAAATATTTAAAGAGAAAACTATGTGGCAAGATAAATTAAAAGAAATCATTTATATTCTAGAAAATAGCGAGATTAATGAAATTGACATTAATTTTTGGGGTAGAAAATTCCGAGTTGTAAAATCTCCAGGGGTTAATGTTATTGATGATGAATCTATCAAGAATTTTTCAGATTTTTCCCAACAAGTAGAAAAAACTGATACCAAACCACATATAACTGAAAATACATCAGCATCAACTAATCAGGAAATTTTATCTCCGATGCCTGGAACATTTTATGCTGCTCCATCTCCAGATGCGGAAGTATTTGTAAAAGAGGGTGTTGCTGTAAAAAAAGGTGATACGCTGTGCATTATAGAAGCTATGAAAATAATGAATGAAATTGAAGCCGAACAAAGCGGTGTTATATCTGAAATCCTCATTAAGAATGGTGAACCTGTCGAGTATAATCAGCCCCTATTTAAGATAAATCCTTCTTAATTAAATGTATAAAAAGATTCTAATCGCTAACCGCGGTGAAATCGCTTTGCGAATAATTCGTGCTTGTCATGAGCTAGGGATCAAATCTGTTGCTGTTTACTCAACAGCTGATAAGAATTCTTTGCATACTAAATTTGCTGATGAAGCTGTATGCATTGGACCTCCGCAGAGCAGTGAGTCGTATTTAAGTATTCCAAAAATCATTTCTGCTGGCGAAATAACTAATTCAGATGCTATTCATCCTGGTTATGGTTTTTTAGCAGAAAATGCTGATTTCTCAAAAATATGCGAAGATAATGATTTTGCATTTATTGGACCTGATCCTGATATTATTAATGCTATGGGTGATAAATCAAAAGCTAAAGAAACAATGAAATCTGCTGGCGTACCAGTTATTCCTGGAAATGAAGGTATATTATCAAATGCTGAAGAAGCAAAAAAGATTGCCAAAGAAATTGGCTACCCTATAATGCTTAAAGCTTCTGCTGGCGGCGGCGGCCGTGGAATGCGCTTAGTGCATGATGAAAATGAAATAAAAAACGCATTTACAACCGCTAGCTCTGAAGCGCTCAATGCATTTAGTAATGGCGATATGTATATTGAGAAATTTGTTGAAAATCCACGCCATATAGAAATACAGGTATTAGCTGATATACATGGGAATGTTGTTAGCCTTGGTGAGCGTGAATGCTCTATTCAAAGAAGATATCAGAAGCTAATTGAAGAATCACCATCTCCTGCTGTAGATGAAGTTTTAAGAAAAAAAATGGGTAATGCAGCGATTGCAGGTGCTAAAGCTGTTAATTACATTGGCGTTGGTACTGTAGAGTTCTTATTAGATAAAAATAAAGATTTCTATTTTATGGAAATGAATACCAGAATCCAGGTTGAGCACCCTATTACAGAAATGGTAACAGGCGCTGATTTGATAAAATGGCAAATCAAAACACATGCTGGAGATAAATTCCCTGATTATTTATACAATATGAAGCTAAGAGGGCACTCTATCGAGTGCAGAATCAATGCTGAAGATCCAAGCAAAAATTTTACACCTTCAGCAATGCCTATATCTAGCTTTCATATGCCTGGAGGTAAGGGTGTTCGTATTGATTCACATGCGTATGCAGGGTATGAAATACCACCATATTACGATTCTTTACTCGGGAAGTTGATTGTGCACTCACCAGATAGAAAATCGGCTATAAATCGCATGGAAAGAGCATTGGAAGAAACAATTATTGAGGGACCAAAAACCACTATACCATTTCATCAAGCAATTATGAAAGATGAAAATTTTAGATCCGGTAACTTTGATACAAATTTTTTAAAGGATTTTAAATTTAATAAGGGGGAATAATATTTATGAGTATACCAACAGAGATTAAATACACTAAAGAACATGAATGGATTTCACTTGATGGTGAAGTTGCTATGATTGGAATTACAGATCATGCGCAAAGTCAGTTAGGGGATATTGTTTTTGTGGAGCTTCCAGATGTTGATAGGGAAATTAGTCAGAATGAGACTTTTGGCGTAATTGAAGCAGTAAAGACTGTTGCTGATTTATTTGCTCCTGTTAAAGGATTGATTATAGAGATCAATTCATCTTTAGAAGATAGCCCAGATCTTATTAATTCCGACCCTTATGGTACAGGTTGGATAATTAAAGTAAAAGTTAGCGATTCAAGTCAGTATGACTCTTTGATGTCAAGTGATGAGTATGAGGAGTTTATTAAATGACGCTAGGTATTCGTCAAATTATAAATAACAGCGCTAAGACTAAACATCTAATGCTTGAAAAGTGTGAAAATGATATTCAAAAAGCATGTCAAATGATGATAGAATCCATTAAAAACGGTAATAAAATTTTATGGTGTGGTAATGGCGGTTCAGCTGCAGATGCTCAACATATGGCTGCAGAGTTAATGGGTGGATTGAGAAGCCATGATAGAAAACCAATCCCATCTATAGCTCTTACCACCGATTCTTCTTTTATCACGGCTTGGTCCAATGATTCTAGCTATGATGAAATTTTTTCTCGACAAATCGAAGGAGTTGGTAATGCAGGGGATATTTTAGTCGCAATTTCTACAAGTGGAAATTCAATCAACATTTTGAATGCCATAAACACAGCTAAATCAAAAAAAATTCAATGCATTATTCTAACTGGAAAATCTCAGGGAAAAATGAAAGGGATGGGGAACGTCTTAATTTCAGTTCCATCTGATGATACCCAACGAATTCAGGAATGCCATCTTTTAGTTGAGCATATAATGTGTGAATTGCTAGAAGAAAGCTTTATAAAATAATTATGCGTGAGTTTGCACAATCATTTCTTAGGGTTTTAGAGGTTGAGAAAGGATTAGCGGATAATTCTCTCTTATCGTATAAAAGAGATTTAGTTAAGTATCATTTATTTATTCAAAATAGACAAAGATTGGATGATATCACTAAAGTGACGCAGCGCAACCTAAGGGCTTATGTGCGCTATTTAAATGCAGAAAATATATCTGCGAATTCTATTAAGCGCGCCCTTTCTTGTATCAGAACGTATCATAAATTTTTAGTTTCTGAAGGGAAAATGGATCATAATCCTGCTTTACAAATTGATACCCCAAGGGTTGCTAGAAAGCTCCCTAATGTTCTTACCGTTGAAGAAATTGATAAAATATTACATTTTATTCCTAAAAAAGCTCCTATGGCAATGAGAGATCTCGCTATTTTTGAAATGATGTATTCATGCGGGCTTCGTGTAACCGAGTTGTGCAATTTCAAGGTTTCTAATATCCTTTGGGATTCTGAAATGATTCGCATTGACGGGAAAGCAGATCGCCAAAGATTTGTTCCGATTGGTCCAATAGCAAGAACAAATTTAAAAAATTATATCAACAAAGAGAGGCCTGCTCTTTCTCAAAAAAACCCTAATATTGCTGAACTCTTTTTAAGTCGAAATGGAAGAAAATTAACCAGAATGATGATTTGGATATTATTAAAAAAATGGGCGAATACTGCGGAAATAACTAAAAAGATAAGTCCTCATACTTTAAGACATTCATTTGCAACCCATCTACTTGAAGGTGGAGCTGATTTAAGATCAGTACAGGAGATGTTAGGACATGCTGATATTTCTACGACTCAAATATATACACATCTTGATAAAGAACATTTGAAAGAGGTGCATCGAACTTTTCATCCGAGATTTGACTAGTGTTATTTAGACTTCCTCCAGAGGTGTTAGCATTGTTGATTCCTGTTCTTCTTTTTGCATTAGTATTTCATGAATTCTCTCATGGATGGGTAGCAAATAAACTTGGCGACCCTACGGCAAAGCATCAAGGTCGCCTAACATTAAATCCCCTAGCTCATTTAGATCCATTCGGGTCGATGATGATTTTGTTTGTTGGTTTTGGTTGGGCAAAACCGGTTCCTGTAGATTCGCGATATTTAGCAAACCCCAGAACAGATATGATGAAGATTGCCTTTGCTGGACCAGCTTCAAATTTACTACTTGCATTTATTGGTGGGATGTTGATTCGTATTACTGGTTATATGGGCCCATTGACTTCAATGTTAATTATTTTTACTCAAATTAATATATCTTTAGCTGTTTTTAATATGATTCCAATACCACCATTAGATGGGTCTCAGATTTTTTCAGGAATCATGGCCCAAAGAAATCCTCAATTGGTTATGAAACTTCAAATGTACGGACCGCAGATTTTAATGGGCTTGATTTTATTTGGAATGTTTACAGGTGTATCCTTAATCTGGACTGTGATGAGCCCTTTTGTCAGTTTTTTTATGTTCCTTTTTTCAGGTATGTAAATGAAGCGTCTTTTTAAAAGAATTATTCCACAACGAGTAAATAAAAGGTCATTTATCGGTACAATTATATCTCTTATTGCTGTCCTATTAATGATGAATTATTTATTCAAAATAGCACAGGCTACACAATGAAGCTCGTTGAATGTGTTCCGAATTTTAGCGAAGGGAAGAATAATGAAATAATTTCTTCAATTATACGTTCGATTGAAGAAATAGATGGCATTTCATTGTTAGATGCTGATCCTGGTAGAAATACAAATCGAACGGTTATTACTTTTGTAGGATCCCCTGAAGCTGTTGCAGAGGCTGCATTTCAATCAATTAAAACTGCTTCTCAGTTAATTGATATGTCAAAACATAAAGGAGCACACCCTAGAATGGGCGCTACCGATGTGTGTCCTTTTATACCTATTTCAGGAATTTCTATTGAAGAATGCATTGATTTATCGCATCAAGTTGGAAAAAGAGTAGGTGAAGAATTAGGTATTCCAGTTTACTTTTATGAAAAATCGGCAACCAATCCTTCAAGATCTAATTTAGCAGAGATTAGATCAGGTGAATATGAAGGATTTTCAAAAAAAATTAAAGATTCTAAATGGAAACCTGATTGTGGCCCTTCTGAATTTAATTCCAAATCTGGAGCTACCGCAATTGGCGTTAGAAACTTCTTAATTGCGTATAATATTAATTTGAATACTAAAGACCAACGATTGGCTACCGATATTGCTTTTGAGCTAAGAGAAAAAGGTAGAAGTAAGCGTGAGCCAAATCCAAAATCACTAAATTTACTTGATGGAGAAATCATAAGAAATGAAGATGGATCACCTGTGAAGGTTGAAGGAATGTTTAAAAATGTAAAAGCGGTTGGTTGGTATATCGAAGATTATAATCGCGCTCAAATATCTATAAATTTTAATAATTATAAAGAATCATCCATTCATGATGTGTTTGATGCAGCCTGCGAATTAGCAAGAAAGCGCGGTGCTCGCGTAACAGGAAGTGAACTGGTTGGACTAATTCCTTTGGATGCATTATTGATGGCAGGAAGACATTATATAATAAAACAGAACTCTTCATTAGGCGTTCCAGTAGATGAGATTATAGAAATAGCAGTTCAATCGCTAGGCTTAAATGATCTTGAGCCTTTTGAGCCATCTAAAAAAATAGTTGAATATGCTATTGGTACAGAAAAAAATAAACTAGCAAACCTTAAATTAGTAGATCTAATTAATGAAGTATCAACAAACAGCCCAGCTCCTGGGGGCGGATCTGTCTCTGCTTTATTGGGCTCTTTAAGTGCATCATTGTGCTCAATGGTCGCATCTCTTACATTTCATAAAAAAGACTATATTGATTTAAGGAAAGAAATGAGCGATTTAGGGGTAGAGGCGCAGTTGTTAAAGGATAGGCTCTCTGCGCTGATTGATGAAGATACTGATGCATTTAATGCAATAATAAAGTCAAATAAGCTACCATCTGGAACAGATGAAGATCGTAGCATCAAAAAATTAGCAATCAAGAATGCATATCAATTAGCAATTGATACTCCATATGAAATAGCAACCTTATGCGCAAAGGTTCTTGATTTATGTGTTTTACTTAGTCGAAAAGGAAACCCAAACTCAATTAGCGATATTGGAGTTGCTTCTGAATCAGCTTTAGCTGGTTTTAAAGGAGCATCAATGAATGTTTTAATTAACCTTTCAAGTATTGAAGATAAAAAAATACAAAAAGAAATGAAGGAAAATTTAGACAATATGAGTAAAACCGTTGATAGCTCTTATGAATTGACTAATTCTGAAGTATACAAAGTTATGAATTCGCAATGAATGACAAGCTAATAAAAGCAATTGATAGAGCTAAATCGTATGTTTCTCAATTAGTCGTTGAAGGAAGCAGCTATTCTTCTAATATTGATTTAAATAAAATATGGCAACTTAATGACAGCTATATTGTATCTCCTGCTGGTTCAGGAATCATAATAATCGATCAAATGCTCGCACATCAGAGAATTCTTTATGATGGAGTTATAAAATCATTAAAGTCATCTTCATTTTCATCACAAACATTACTCTTTCCTATAAAAATGAAATTCACACCTAATAGGTTTTCAAGCTTACTAGATGCGCTACCATTCATGAATAAGATTGGCTTTAATTTGAAAGATAATGGAAATAATCATGTAATTCTTGAATCAATTCCATCTGAAATGCTATGGGGAAATGAGAATGCTATAATCAACCGAATGATTGATGATTTCCAATCAATTATAAAGAAAGAATTTTCTAAAGAAAAGGCTCTTGCTTTAAGCTTTTCAAATCAAGCCTGCATTAAGCATGGTGACAATCTTAGCAATACTGAAATGACCGAACTAGTGAATAGGTTATTTGGAACAAGTGAGCCTTTTATTTGCCCTAATGGTAAATCAATTTTAATCCAAATACCTATTAATGAGATTGAAAAAAAATTCACAAAAAAATAATATAACCTCATATTATACTTATTAATTAAATGGAATTTATTCCTGCAATTATTGGGCCAACCGCAAGCGGAAAAACTGATTTAGCGATTCGTTTAGCAAAAAAAATCAATGGTGAAGTCATTGGTTTGGATTCACGCCAAATATATAAAGATATACCTATTGGTACGGCACAACCAACCATTAACGAAACTGGAATGATAAAACATCATTTAATTGGTATTAAGCCAGTAACTGAAATAATTAATGCAGGATCTTATTCAAAGTTGGTAATCAAATGCATTGAAAAGATAAAATCAATAAATAAAATTCCAATTATTTGCGGTGGTTCAGGCCTATATTTTAGGGCAATTTCAAAGGGAATATTTGATAGCAGTCGCTCTGAATTAGAAGTTAGAAGTAAGCTTAATTTAGAGTATGAAAATGGTGGCGCTGAAAAGATGTTAAAGCGATTAATAAATTTGGATTATGAATATTCTAAACTAATTCACATTAATAACAAAAAAAGATTAATTAGGGCGTTAGAGATTTTTGAAACTACAGGAAAAACGCCATCTGAGCATTTTGCCAATCAAAAAAAAGATTCTATTCCAGTTCCAAATCTTTTTTCTGTTTATTTGGATTGGAATAAGGTAGAAATAAAAGAGAATATAGTAAAAAGAACCTCACAAATGCTAAGTGATGGATGGATAGAAGAGGTAAAATATTTATTAAAAAAACACCCCAATATAGATTTACATCCGCTCGATTCTATAGGTTACAATCAAATAATAAGCCATTTACAAGGGAAGATAACTCTTAAGCAGCTTGAAGAAGAAATCAATATCAAGACCAGGCAGTTTGCAGTGAAACAGTCCAAATGGTTTAAAAGGGAAAAAATTGATTTAACAATCAGTATGAGCGATATGATCAATCTAGATAAAATTGTTGAAGAAATTTCTATGTCGCTTAATTAATTATATTTAATTTGATTTACTCTTTAAACCGTTCCTGAGAGAAGGTAAGAGTATTTTATATACCTCTACATAATTTGTCTCGGAGCGATTCAATATTATATAGAGGTTTTTTTATGTCAAAAGATAGCAGAAAAAAAATATTAGATTCGAAAGCTATCAATCGTTCAGTTATTAGATTGGCGCACGAAATCTTGGAAAGAAATAATATCGTTGACGAATTAGTTTTAATTGGAATTCTTTCCCGGGGCGAACCTCTTGCTAAGCGACTACAAAATCATTTAAAAAAAATATCTGGTTCTGTCGTTCCAATTGGAACTTTGGATATTACCTTTCATCGAGATGATTATAGAGATCGGCTTGTTGTACCACAGGTTAAAGGGACAAATATTAACGAAGATATTAATCATAAAACTTTAATTCTTGTAGATGATGTATTGTATACAGGTAGAACGATTAGAGCCGCTATGGATGAGTTGCACTCATTTGGTAGACCAAATAAAATTCAGCTAGCTGTTTTAGTTGACCGTGGCCATCGAGAGGTTCCTATTCGAGCAGATTTTATTGGAGCCAATATTCCTACCCATGAAGGTGAACACGTAAAAGTAGAGCTCGAAGAGATTGATGATAAAGATCTCGTTAGTTTAATAAAATACAGAGTTAAAAAATGAAAAATATCCATTTATTAGGCCTAAAGGATTATCCAAAAGATGATATTCAAACAATTATTGATACAGGATTTAGATTTAAGGAGGTACTTGATAGGCCAATAAAAAAAGTTCCTTCGCTTCAAGGAAAAACTATCGTTAATCTTTTTTTTGAAAATTCAACTAGAACAAGGATAAGTTTTGAGCTTGCTCAAAAAAGATTAAGCGCAGATACTGTCAATTTTTCCGCTTCAACGTCTAGTTTGAAAAAAGGTGAAACATTCAAAGATACCGTACAAAATATAGAAGCTATGAAAATTGATGCTGTTGTTATGAGGCATCCTACACCTGGCTCACCACTTCAACTAACAAAATATATTGATGCAATAGTTATTAATGCTGGTGACGGAACCCATGAACACCCTACTCAAGCCATATTAGATATGATGAGCCTACATGAAAAATTTGGCTACCTTAAAGGCCTTAAAGTCGGCATTGTAGGTGATATATCTCACAGCAGAGTTGCACTTAGTAAT
>PBCB01000018.1 GCA_002717765.1 Fidelibacterota bacterium
AACTTGTTATAGACGCTGAAACATAAAAGTATGTTCTGCAGGAGAGACACTTTCATAATGAATGAATTTAATGATTATCTCATTAAAATAATGAATTGAAAGATTAAATCCATGGTATTTGTGATATTATATGATCCTCCTGTAAGAGGAGCAACGGGACCGGTAAGCGTGCTGCCTTTCCAGTGATAATCATATCCCATCACAAATAATCCATCACTTTCGCTTGCCAATGAATTAAAATCCCAAGCATTATTCCAATCGACAGCAGGTGTTGCAAGGGTTACCTGTGCATTGGGATTAGAGCTTCGCAAGGAAGCCCTGAGATTTTTCACAAAAGTAACTAAGTTAGACTTTTGTGATTCAGGAAAAGATTCAAAATCGATATTTATTCCATCGGCACCAGCACGATCCACTTCGTATTTTAAATTATCAATCAATCGATTTTGATTTTCACTACTTCCAAGTAATGTTTCGAGTTTTGTTTTAGAAAAGAGAGTAACAGTTAAGACAACTTCAACACCGTTTTCATGAGCTTTATTGATTAGGTCTATTGCTGGCCATCCATGTAGATCAGTTAGTTCGCCATTCTCATTTGCCTCCGCTGAAAAGTACGCGATTGTTGAAAGAAGATCGTAATTATAATTTTGCCATTTCGTTCCTTGCCAATAAGGATGATAGCCAAATACTTTTCTTGTTATTTTTTTCTTTGTCTTTGATAAGGGATCTGCTGGATCGGTATAGGTTTTATAGAAAGGCTCGATGAAATTTTCATTATTGTATTCCAATTCAACTTGATGGACACTTTTATACGTCTGCTGACTTAACGCAACTGAAAAGAGTAATACAAATATGAATCTATTATACATCGCAGTGTGAAAAAATATCGTTAATTGTTTCTCTTTTTCGGATAAGCTTATGGCTCGAATTATTCAACAAAACCTCAGCAGCTCTTGGTCTGGTATTGAAATTATGCGACATAGAATAGCCGTATGCTCCTGTATCCATGATTGCAATAAGATCACCTTCATTTAACTTTGGAAATTCTCGATCAGTAGCTATTCGGTCTGTATTTTCACATATCTGACCAGTAAAGTCAACCGTATTTTCATTATCTCCATGATTACCAACCTTAAATATACGATGTTGCGCACCATATAATGCCGGGCGCATTAGCGTTTCCATACCGGCATCTATTCCAACAAAATTTTTATAGCTATTTTTTAATCCTGTTACTTTTGTAATAATAAAACCAGCATCAGCAATAATTGACTTTCCTGGTTCTAGCCATAGGGATGGAGCTGTAGCTTTATCTGGATAAGCTGAATAGAATATTTTTGAAAGAGAGGAAAACATTTGATCAAAGTCTAATGGTTTTTGATCATCTTGATAAGGAATCCCAAAACCACCACCCATACTAATGAAATCAAACTTAATATTAAGGGACGATTCAATTTTCTTGGCATGTTCAATAATGGCAGATAAAACTTCAGTAAAAAACTTTTCATCTAGATTTCCTGATCCACACATACACTGTAGGCCAAATCGCTTAATACCCATATTTTGCGCTTGTCTATATGCGTCGATAATTTTTTCAGAAGGAATACCAAACTTTGCATCCCTACCCCCAGTAATAATGCCTGAATATGATCCACCTCCAAAACCAGGATTCATTCTAAAAGATATTCGATCTGGAAGGCCGATTTTATTAAGCCTTTCAAGAGAAGTGATATCATCCAAGTTAATATTACACCCTTTTTGAGTCGCCTCAATTAAATCAGCCTCTGATTCATAGTTTCCGGTATAGATACATTCTGAAGGATCAATTCCAGAAAGTTCAGCGGCATAGATTTCTCCAGGGCTAGAGCAGTCACCTCCAATTTTTCCAAATGTATTGCGCATAGTTCGAATCAAATGGGGATTGCTATTTGATTTGATTGCATAGCAAATATGAAATTTTTCAAAATTAGCAGATAGCGCATTATTTAAATTAGAAACATTATCCTCAATTCGCTCCTGACTATAGACGTATAATGGAGTTCCATACTGTTTTGCAATTGAGCCTAGCAGCTCTTCATCTATTATTAATTTTCTTAACGGATGCATTTTTTATTACATAAAATTATAAATAAATTTAAAACGTATTAGATATTCAAAATAAGACCAAAGTGACAAGGATATTTTCATTGATTTTGCCTAAGAAAGAAAGTAAAAAGCTATCAAGCAAATGGGTGCTTATGTTTATTTTTATAATGTATGCCATTGTCTTTGTGCTCGTAGTTTATAATTTATATGTATATAATTGGATATTTTAATTTATCAAATAGCCTTCTACTTAACATGTAGTAAATTGGAAACCTATGTTTGATGCAAATATATATAGAGATCGAAGAAATTCACTATCCAATGAAATGGATAATGGTTTGATTTTATTATTGGGGAATAAACCCGTTCCTATGAATTATCCATCTAATACATTGCGATTTCGACAAGATAGTAATTTCCTATATTATTGTGGTTTAGATTATGAGAATCTAAACTTAGCTATAGACACTACCTCAGGAGAGACAACATTATTTGGTGATGACTTAACTGTTGATGATATAGTCTGGGAAGGGGAGAGAATGTCAATCAAAAAGATGTCCGAATTAGCTGGGATTGATCATATTGCAAACAACTCTACTATTAATCAATTCATTAATAATTCAGATAAAGCATATACTCTGCCTGCATACAGAGATGACCACAAATTCTTTTTAAAATCTATCTTTGGTTCAGAATCTTTCTCTTCTTCAAAATCTTTAATTATGAATGTTATTAAGCAACGCTCAATCAAGACAGAAGAAGAATTAACTGAGATAGGCTTAGCCCTAGAGGTCACATCTGAGATGCATAAGATTGCCATGAAATCAACCCATGATGGATTAAAAGAACAGTCAATCGTTGGCTTGATTGAAGGATATGCACTTCAACATGGTCGCAAGATGGCATACCCTGTAATTTTTACGATTCATGGCGAGATTCTTCATAGCAATGTCTACGACAACACCATGAGATCTGGTCAGCTTGCATTAAATGATTCAGGCGCAGAATCCCCTCTGCATTATGCAAGCGATATTACAAGAACATTTCCTGTAAGCGGCAAATTCTCAGATATACAAAAAGATATCTATAATTTAGTTTATAAGATGCAAGAAGTTGCATTTAGTTACTGTAAACCAGGCACTTCGTATCGAGAAGCACATCTTGCCGCTGCAAAAATTGCGGTCTTAGGTTTAAGTGAGCTAGGACTAATGATGGGTGACCCTGATGAAGCCGTATCCAAGGGTGCACATGCATTGTTTTTTCCTCATGGCCTTGGCCATATGCTCGGCTTGGATGTTCACGATATGGAAGGCCTAGGTGAAGACCTTGTTGGTTACGATAACGCCAATAATAGAAGCGATCAATTTGGTTTGGCCTATCTACGGCTTTCAAAAAACCTTGAACCAGGATTTGTATTAACAGTTGAGCCTGGCATTTATTTTATACCGCACCTTATAGATCAGTGGAAAAATAGCGCCAAGCATAAAGAGTTTATCAATTATGATGCGATCGAATCATTTAAAGATTTCGGTGGAGTTCGAATTGAAGACAATATTGTTATTACTAATGAAGGGTACCAATTATTAGGACCGCATATACCAAAAACGATCAATGAGATTGAGGCCCTAATGCAGTCATGAGAAATTTTATTTGGCTGTTTTTATCTTCTTTCGGCATCATGTTTGCCATATTGTCCTGGCTCCAAGAATCACAAATTATATCTAAAGACATAGGATCATTAAAAGGTTTTCTTGCGGTCTTATTAGGGGCATTACTGTATTATATCATTCCTAGAAAATTTAGCTGAGTTCATTCTCAATTGCGATGCCAAACGTTTTTAATACCCCTCCACCAAAATTCAATGAAGGACAAGTAGTTGATATTCTTTCAGAGCACTATGGTATAAACGGTTCAATCAAAGAGCTTATTAGTGACCGAGATCAAAATTTCAAAATTATAACAAAAGATCAGTCATATGTTCTCAAAATAGCTAATTCAGCAGAGTCAAAAGATATCCTAGATATGCAGAATCTGGCGTTGAATCATATTATAAATAAAGATTCATCTTTAGATATCCCCTATCCAATTAAATCTATAAATGATGAAGAAATTATTCATTGTGAAAATTATGATTCTGGGTTTTATTTAAGATTATTATCATACGTTGAAGGAAAATTTTTATATGAAATTAAACCAAGTAAAAATTTGTTGTTTTCTCTTGGTGGTTTTCTAGGATACCTTGATCAATTATTAGAGGACTTTAATCATGATGCTACTGATAGAAAATTTATTTGGGATGCTAAGCAGATTGATGTTTTATCACAGCAGCTAAAGTTTAGTGAGAATGACACATATTTAATTTCTTATTATATCAATCTTTTTAATGAACATATCATCGGTCAAGCAGACGCATTTACGAAAACAGTGATTCACAATGATGGGAATGACCACAATGTAATTATTAGTCACGATGAAAAAATAAAAAGCATTATTGATTTTGGAGATATGATCTATTCATATAAGGCACTTGAACCAGCTGTATGTATGGCATATATCGCGATGGAAAACCAAGATCCTTTTCCCCTAATTGCTCCATTATTGAAAGGATATCATTCGACCAATCCTCTTTCTGTTTTTGAATTAGAATCGGTAGTGTATTTAATGTGTTTACGTATGTGCATTACCATTAATATGTCAATTTACAGAAAGCAGCTATTTCCTGAAAATCGTTACATATCTATTTCGGAAGATAATGCACGAAAATTTCTAGAAAAAATGAAAGGTCAAAATATTCAGAAATGGTCAAAAGATCTTACAGAATATGCTAAGTCATAAAGAAATAATTGAACTTCGAAAAAATTTATTAAGCCCATCATTGAGC
Organism: Fidelibacterota bacterium; assembly: GCA_002717765.1. The sequence goes on from PBCB01000018.1 coordinate 4,964, forward strand.
CTATCCTATGCTAAGCCATTGCACATTGTTAAAGGTCATGCTCAATATCTTTTTGATGCGAATGGCAATCGCTATTTAGATGCGGTGAATAATATTCAACATGTAGGACATTGCCACCCCAAGGTTGCGGACGCGGCCAAAAAACAATATGATATCCTAAATACAAATACGCGTTATCTTGATGAGACAATTGTAAGGTATGCACAAGCGCTAACCAGTCATCTACCTGATGGTCTTGATGTTTGTTTTTTTACCAATTCTGGAAGTGAATCAAATGATTTAGCGCTTAGGTTGGCGCGTATTGCAACCCAATCAGAAGAGACCATCGTTCTTGATGGCGCTTATCATGGACATGTCTCATCTTTGATAGATATCAGTCCATATAAGCATAATGGAAAAGGGGGAAGTGGTCCTCCTAGCTATGTGCATACGGTGCCAATGCCGGATACTTTTAGGGGAAAATATCGCGGGGAGAGCGCATCAGATAGATACCTTAATGAATTAAAAAATATTTTAAGTAAAATTAGAAAAGAGGATAAAAAGGTCTCGGCGTTTATGGTAGAATCAATCATGGGCTGCGGTGGCCAATTAATACTTCCTCAAAATTTTTTAAAACAATCGTTTAAGCTTGTTCGTAATGCCGGAGGCTTATGCATAGCAGATGAAGTACAAATAGGTTTTGGTAGGGTAGGGACAAATTTTTGGGGATTTGAAACCAGTGGTGTAATTCCAGATATCGTTACGATGGGAAAGTCTATGGGTAACGGACACCCATTATCTGCGGTTGTTACAACAAAAAAAATTGCTGATAAATTTAATAATGGCATGGAATATTTTAATTCATTTGGCGGAAATCCAGTATCGTGTGCAGTTGGTAATGCAGTGTTAAATGTTATTAAAGAGGAAGGTATGCAGCATAATGCATTAGAAGTCGGTTCATACCTACTTAATGAATTAAAAAGTTTACAATCACAACATTCCATTATTGGCGACGTAAGGGGCATGGGTCTGTTTATAGGTATTGAACTAATCAGGGATATTAAAAATCTACAGCCAGCTGATACTGAGGCTACAATGATTATTAATCAAATGAAGGATCAGAAGATTCTTCTAAGCACTGATGGGCCAGATCACAATGTGATCAAGATAAAACCGCCAATGATTTTTAATAGGGAAAATGCTAATGAATTGATATTAAAATTATCCGATGTTTTAGGTAATATTGATTATGAAAAATAAAAGAATTCTAATCTTCTTGCCCATTTTATTTTTCATCACAAGTTGTGAGCAATATGGAAAGTATGAATGGGAAAATCCAACAATTATTGGTATAAATAAGCTACCCCCAAGAGCACATTTTATTACCTATGAATCAGAGTCTCTTGCATTAAAAAATGATCCTGCAAAATCAAAAAACTTTATTTCATTAAATGGGCAATGGAAATTTAATTTTTCAAAAAATTTCAAAGATAGACCCGAAGATTTTTATGAAATGGGCTATAATGATAATGACTGGAATCAAATTACGGTTCCAGGCAGCTGGGAGCTACAAGGATGGTCTTACCCAATCTATCTGGATGAAGAATACCCTTTCCCCGTTGATCCGCCATTTATTCCCCATAAAATAAATACCGTTGGTTCATATAGAAGAAAGATTTCCATACCGCAGGAATGGTTAAAAAAAGATGTCTTTTTGAAATTTGGAAGCATTCGTTCTGCTTGCTATGTTTGGTTTAATGGAAAATATATCGGGTACTCTCAAGGTTCAAAAACTCCATCAGAATTTGATGTCACTGAATTTATTCAGGCAGGTGAAAATCACGTTGCCGTTCAAGTATACCGTTTTTCAGATGGATCTTATCTTGAAGGTCAAGATACCTGGAGAATTAGCGGCCTTGAAAGAGATGTGTCTTTGTATGCTCGTGAAAAAACTAGAATTAATGATTTTACTATTCATTCAACTCTTGATGAGACCTACCAAAAAGGAATATTTAGAATTGAAATTGATTTATTAAATCATCTTCAATCTCAAAGTGAAATCAGTGTTCGGGCGAAGCTAACTGATCCGTTAAGAAGGAATAGAACTATTTTTGATTCTACCAAATCTGTCGTTATTGATTCATTATCAAATATGTCTTTTCAGCATAATATTCGCCGCGTTAAACCATGGAGCGCTGAAAATCCTTATCTATACAAACTTCAGCTTTATTTGATGAAAGAGAACAAAATCATAGAGACTCTAACTCATCAAGTTGGATTTAAGATTACAGAAATTAAAGATGGAAAATTTTTACTTAATGGTATTCCCTTAACTTTGCGAGGAGTTAATCGCCATGAATGGGATCCAAAAAAGGGTAGATCTATATCAGAAGATTCAATGATAGAAGATATTAAATTGATGAAACAAAACAATATTAATGCGGTAAGAGCATCGCATTATCCCAATCATGAACGATGGTATGAATTGTGCAATCAATATGGACTATACGTTGTTGATGAAGCGAATATAGAATCGCATGGGATGGGATCACATCCCAAAAGCTATGGTTTCATAGCTAATGACCCGGCGTGGACAGCACAGTGGATTGATCGAGGAAATCGGATGTATGAAAGAGATAAAAATCAGCCTTCAATTATTATGTGGTCAATGGGCAATGAAGCTGGAGATGGTCAAAATTTTAAAAAATTATATAATTTTTTAAAAACTAAAAAAGATACTCGTCCAGTTGTATATGAGCCAGCTAAGGATAAGCAGCATACAGATATTGTATTTCCAATGTATAAGAGCGTTAATTCAATTAATCAATACGCAGAATCTCAGCCAGGTAAGCCCCTCATTTTATGTGAATATGCGCATGCCATGGGAAACAGTGTTGGAAATTTAGTTGATTATTGGGATACAATAAACCGGCACGAATCACTTCAAGGCGGCTTTATATGGGATTGGGCAGATCAAGTCTTGACTAAAACAGATTCTAATGGAAAAGAATATTGGGGCTATGGGGGTGATTTTGGAATTGAATATGCTGAAAACGACTCAAATTTTTGTGCGAACGGCTTGGTTGCAGCAGATCGCAGTTTAAATCCTCATATATTTGAAGTAAAAAAGATATATCAGCCCATTTCATTTAAGCCTATTGATTTAGATAGAGGCATAATTGATATAACAAATAATTATAATTTTTCTAATTTTGATAATTTGGATTTTACATGGTATATCAAGGGCGATGATAAAACTATCTCATCAGGAAAACTTAACTCACTAAAGCTTGAACCTGAAGGTTCTAAAGAAATATTTTTTAATACCTCCAATATTGTGGTTAGACCTGGGGTTAGATACTATCTAACGATAGAAGCTAAAACTAGAAATGCAAAACCTTTAGTTTCCAAAAAACATTTAGTAGCCTGGGAGCAATTTGAACTACCCATTTACATACCGCTAGCTTCCAAGGCAAATAGTACAGTATCTAGTATCAATTATGTTGACTCTGTGACCAAAATAGAAGTGCAGGGCGTAGATTTTAATATTGTTTTTGATAAATCATCAGGATTGCTTGAAAAGTATATTATTGGTACTACAAATTATCTCATCAAACCATTAGCTCCTTATTTCTGGAGAGCTCCAAATGATAATGATCTTGGTAACAAGATGCCTAAGCGTACAAATATCTGGAAAGAGGCTGGCTCTAGAATGAAGTCTCTTGATTTAAATGTAATTAAGACTGAAAGTTTGGTGACCGTTTTTTCAGTTCATATTGATAGCTTAACTGGAACTATACTCAATACAGAATACAATATCGATGGAGATGGTGCAGTAAAAGTTGATCGAAAAATAGAAATAAAAAATAACAACTTACCTGAAATACCTCGCATTGGCGTCAAGCTATCACTAGATGGATCTTTTGGTAAGGTTAAATGGTTCGGCAGAGGTCCTCATGAATCATACTGGGATAGAAAGCAATCTGCTGCTATCGGGATTTATTCTGGATCGGTTTGGGAACAATCATTTCAATATGTAAGACCTCAAGAAACTGGAAATAAAACTGATATTTTCTGGATGGCGGTTTACAACAATGATAAAGGCTTGATGGCGGTTGGCCTGCCAAGGTTCGATGGAAGCGTGCATCAGTACCCCTATGAAGATCTAGACTACTATCCTGGAAGCCAGCGTCACGGAAAAATTGATATTACCCCAAAAGATCAAATAGATTGGTTGATTGATTACAAGCAAATGGGAGTTGGCGGTGACAATAGTTGGGGTGCTAGGCCAATGAAAAAATACACATTGAACCCTGGTGTTTACGAGCATTCATTTTTATTAATACCCTTCCAAATTGGAATAAATTTATCAAATCTATCTAAGAAAAGAATTTAATTAAGGAATAATTAATGAATACCATTTCAATAGTGACATTTATTCTTGCGACAGGATCTGTAGCATATTTCACATATAGGATTGTTCAAAAAATGAAAAAATCTAATAATGCTACTGAAGAATATTTTACCGGTGGACGTGCCCTTACTTGGCCTGTTGTGGCTGGTTCATTATTACTTACCAATCTTTCGACAGAGCAACTTGTTGGATTAAATGGAGATGTCTTTGGTGATAAGGCTATGGTGGGCTTGGCCTGGGAAGCGCTTGCTGCGTTTGCAATGATTGCCACGGCTCTAGTTTTTTTACCTCGCTATTTAGCAAGTGGCTTTACTACAACACCCGCTTTCCTTGAAAAAAGATTTGACAAAACCACACGATCAATGGTTTCAGGATTATTTTTGTTTGGTTATGTCACGGTACTTTTACCTGTGGTGCTCTATACCGGTTCATTGGCATTAGAGCGCATGTTTAATTTAAATATTCCATTGTGGTTGATTATAATTTTGATTGGTACCCTAGGAAGTTCTTACGCAATTTTTGGGGGGTTAAAATCAGTTGCTGTCAGNGACACTATTAATGGCATAGGCCTACTGATAGGCGGTTTGGCGATCCCTTTTCTTGGCCTTTCTGCTCTTGGAGATGGATCTTTTTTTAGCGGAGTTTCTACGCTCTTAAATGATAAGCCTGAATACTTGACAGTTTTAACTCGTACAAATCTTGAAGGAAAAACCGTATCAGTTCCCTGGCCAACTTTATTTACAGGTATGATGTTTATTCAAGTTTTTTACTGGTCAACCAACCAAGTGATCGTACAAAGAGCAATGGCAGCAAAAAGCTTAGCTGAAGGACAAAAAGGAGTGCTTTTTGCATCAGCAATGAAGCTGGTGGGGCCTTTAATGTTATGTTTACCAGGCATTATTGCTCTACATATGACCGAGCTACCAATTGGAAGGCAAGACCAGGTTTATGGCGCCTTAGTAAGATATGTATTACCGGATTGGTCACTCGGCCTTTTTGCAGCAGTTCTAATGGGTTCTATACTAAGCTCTTTTAATTCTGCGCTTAATAGCGCTTCTACGCTTTTTTCCCTTCAATTTTATAAGGGCTATATCAATAAAAATGCAACCGGAGATCAAATTGTTAACATTGGAAAGCAATTTGGGATTCTACTTGCAGTGGCCTCAATGATCATTGCCCCTTTATTAGCACAGACCCAGTCTATTTTTCAGTATCTCCAAAAGGTTAATGGGCTGTACAGCGTACCTATTATTGGTATCTTCTTACTAGGGATAACAACAAAACATGTTCCCGCAGTGGCTGCAAAAGTTGGTATGGTTGTTGGGATGGCGATCTATGCATTTTTCTCATTTGAAAATATTCATAATGTACCTGATTTCTTTGCNGATGGATCAGGNGATCTACATTGGCTACANGGATATTTNATCAGTTTTGTTTCNGCNGTCTTGGTGATGTTGGCTATAGGAAAGTTTCAACCAAAAACACCNGANGAGATNGCAATCAGCGATCANCGAGACCCAGCACCAGTTGATATGACTCCTTGGTCAGAATCAAAGAAAGTATCTATGGGAATTATGGGTGCAACCTTTGCAATTTATCTTTTATTATCGATGGTAGCACAATAAATGCAGCACATTGATTGATTTAAATAAATTAAAACAGTTTACTCCACCATCTGATTGGATACAAATTCAGACCCTTGAAGCACATACTGGTGGAGAGCCACTTAGGGTAATTTTATCAGGATATCCTATTTTAAAGGGCAATACAATCCTAGCCAAGCGTCAAGATATCTATCAAAATCATGACTGGCTACGTACCGCTTTAATGTGGGAGCCTAGAGGGCATAAAGATATGTATGGAGCTTTGCTTGTAGAGCCAGAAACCTCNTNCTCTGATGNTGGTGTAGTTTTTATGCATAATAATGGATATTCTACTGGATGCGGNCATGCCATAATTGCTTTAACAAAAATAATTATCGAATCTGAAGCNGTACCTNTTGTAGAGCCAATTACAGAAATCNCAATGGATGTACCATCTGGAACAATCAATGCTTATGCAGCTATTGAAGATAATAAAATTACCAAAATTTATTTTGAAAATGTCCCCTCATTTGTTCAAGAATTAGATGCAAGCATTCAAGTGCCAGGTATTGGCGATATTAAATATGATTTAGCATATGGTGGAGCATTCTATGCGGTTATAAATATAGATCAACTAGGAATCAGCCTCGATCATAAATATTTAGATGAAATTATTTTGGCTGGAAAAAAAATAAAAAAAGCTATTTCCAAAAAAATAGATTGCAAGCATCCTATTAATTCAGAGATGAATAGCTTGTATGGAACAATTTTTGTTAGCCAAGCAGATAACCCGCAATGCCACAGTAGAAACATTTGTATATTTGCTGATGGAGAGCTTGATCGAAGTCCAACNGGAACCGGTGTTTGTGCACGGGCAGCNATCGAATTTGCAAAAGGCAATTTAGAATTAAATGAAAGATTAATGATAGAAAGCATCACTGGATCTATATTTACTGTTACTATTCATAAATCTGTTAATATNAAAGGTAAAGAGGCGATCGTACCACAAGTTTCCGGGGATGCTTCCATGACAGGTAGCTGCACTTTCTGGATCGACCCTAAGGATCCATTAAAGAATGGATTCTTATTGCAAAAAGATTATAGGAGAAAAGAATAATGAAAAGGCGCCAGTTTATAAAATCTACAACCATAGCTGGACTAGCCACTGCGTTTGTTCCAAAAAAATTATTTAGTGCAAATCAACGACTGCAAATAGGAATCATTGGTACCGGACTAAGAGGTCAATGGAACACTAAACTCCTTTTAGATAGGCCCGATGTTGATATTCCTGCAATTTGCGATATTGACCAACGAATGATTAAAATGGTATTNGAGCTTTTTTCAAAAGCTGGAAGGCCCAAACCTAGAATTTATGATAAGGGACCCGAAGACTATCAGAATATGCTCTCCAATGAGGATCTTGATGCGGTAAATATTGCAACACCTTGGGAATGGCATCATCCGATGGCAATTGAGGCAATGAATAATAAGATGCATGTTGGCGTTGAAGTTCCTGCAGCTTTAACTATTAAGGATTGTTGGGATTTAGTTGATACATCAGAAAAAACNAACAAACTTTGTATGATTATGGAGAATGTCAATTACCGAAGAGATATCATGGCAATATTAAATATGGTGCGTCAGGGACTGTTTGGCGAATTAATTCATTGCCAAGGCGGCTATCAGCATGACTTGCGCCATGTCAAATTTAATGATGGTAAAGGACCTTATGGCGGCGGCGTTGAATTTGGTGACAAAGCGTTTTCTGAGGCCAGATGGCGAACACAACACTCGATGGATAAGAATGCAGATTTATACCCAACGCATGGGCTTGGACCTATTAGCCCTATGCTGGATATCAATCGTGGTAATAAAATGCTTCATCTTACNTCAACCGCAAGTCAAAGTAGGGGTTTAAATAAATATATCATTGATAATGGTGGCAAGGATCATCCAAATGCAAAAATAAAATTTAAATTAGGAGATGTGGTCACAACTACAATCAAATGTGCAAATGGCCAGACGATAGTTTTGAGTCATGATACAAATTCTCCTAGGCCATATAGTTTAAATTTTCGNGTTCAAGGNACCAAGGGATTATGGATGAAAGATTCTAAATCCATTTATATTGAAGGAAGAAGTCCTGAATCCCANAGATGGGAGAATGATGAGCAGTATCTATCAGANTATGATCACCCGCTATGGAAGCGGTTTTCGAAAGCAAAGACGACATTGAGNCACACCGGTCATGGTGGAATGGATTTTTTCATTATTCGAGCATTTGTTGAGGCAATTAAAGAAAAACAAAAGCCAGTCATTGACGTATACGATGCAGTNAGNATGAGCTGTATCGTTCCTTTATCTGAACAGTCAATAAAGAATAATAGCACTTCGATAAAGATTCCTGATTTTACGCGAGGAAAATGGAAAACAAATCAGCCCATTTTTGGATTGGACGATAATTATTAGATGAATATGGCTATTATAGATTGGGTTATTATAGCAGCATATTTTTTAATTGCATTAACAATTGGAATTTGGGCTTCTAAAAAAGCGGGCTCCAATACCAAATCCTTTTTCTTAGCNGGAAGAGATATGCCTTGGTGGCTTCTTGGTATTTCCATGGTAGCTACCACATTTTCAACNGATACTCCTAACTTAGTAACAGATCTTGTTAGGCAAAAAGGCGTCTCAGGTAATTGGGGCTGGTGGGCATTTTTATTGACAGGTATGTTAACTGTTTTTATATATGCTAAATTATGGAGAAGGTCTAATGTCTTAACAGATATTGAATTTTATGAATTACGATATAGCGGTAAGGCTGCAGCATTTTTAAGAGGATTCAGAGCACTGTATCTAGGTCTAATTTTTAATGTTCTGGTTATGGGCACTGTAAGCTTAGCTGCAGTGAAATTTGGTGAGATTNTTTTAGGCTGGAAAGGCTGGCAAACATTATTGATCGCTTGTTCAATTACGCTAACCTACTCAACCCTAGGAGGCCTTCGAGCGGTAATCATTACAGATTTTGTTCAATTTATTTTAGCAATGATCGGCTCTATCTTTGGAATGTTTTATATAGTCAATTTGCCGCAAATCGGTGGTATAAAAAATTTAATTCTACATGAAAATGTTATAGATAACTTATCATTAGTACCTGATTTCTCTGACCCAAGTGTATGGGTACCTGTCATGCTTGTTCCACTTGCAGTACAGTGGTGGGCAAGTTACTATCCAGGCGCCGAACCTGGAGGGGGAGGTTATATAGCCCAACGAATGTTCTCTGCAAAAGATGAAAAAAATGCAATAGGAGCAACATTATTATTTAATATTGCACATTATGCCTTACGTCCATGGCCTTGGATAATTATCGCATTATCCTCTTTAATTATTTTTCCGGAGTTAACAGATATTCAAAGAGCGTTCCCTGATTTACCAGCAAATAAACTAGGTCATGATGTTGCGTACCCTGCTATGCTTACATTATTACCATCGGGGCTATTAGGCCTTGTTGCCGCTTCCTTGATTGCTGCATTTATGAGCACAATGAGNACTCAGCTTAATCTTGGGGCCAGTTATTTAGTGAATGATTTTTATAAACGTTTTATCAGTCCAAATGCCAGTGAAAGTCAATTGGTCGCAATGGGTAGGGTATTCACCGTTATATCAATTATTCTAGGCGCAGGATTAGGGCTAATACTAACAAGCGCTTCACAAGCCTTTGATTTATTGCTCATGATCGGCGCTGGTACAGGGTTGATTTATTTATTGAGATGGNTTTGGTGGCGNATCAATGCTTATACAGAAATTGTTGCAATGATAAGCTCCTTAATTATTGCTTACTATTTTAATTTCTACAGCCATAGCCTTGCAAGTTGGCAAGAAATAATCATTGGAGCGTTATTAACAACAGCTACTTGGATAATTGCTACATTTATCACACCTCCAGATGATGAAAAAACACTAAAGAGATTTGTAAAAAAAGTAAATCCAGGTGGCCCAGGTTGGAAAAATTATTCANCTCATCATACGAATGAACAATGGTCTGTACCAATTGGATTGCTTTGTATGCTATGNGGGACCACATCGGTATATGGTATTTTACTTGGTGTTGGAAGNTTGATCTATGGACACTATCAAACCGCATTCATTCTAATTGGGATATCTATTATTTCATCATTCGTATTATTTAAAGCTTGGTTCAAACATTCTGCTAATACCATATAGATGAAAGTAATTACCCCAGGTCGAATATGTCTTTTTGGTGAACATCAAGATTACCTGGGCTTACCAGTTATTGCATTAGCTATTTCACTGAACTCCTCGATTAGCCTAACCAAAAGGAAAGATAAAAAAATAATTATTAATATGCCGGACCTTGATCGGGTTGAGGAATTTTCNCTAGATGATTTAAGCTATTCAAAAGATCGTGATTATTTCAAAAGCGCAATGAATGTATGTTTGAAAGAAGGTCTAAAATTTTCTAATGGGTTTGAGTCTATCATAGAAAGCAATATACCGATTCAGGCAGGTACAAGTAGCTCTTCTTCGATCGTTGTTGGGTGGATAAATCTAATTTCAAAAATAGCTGATAATCCTCCAAACTGGAATAATGAAATCATTGCTCGTCTTGCCTATCAGGCCGAGGTGCTTGAATTTGATGAGCCCGGTGGAATGATGGATCAATATACCACTGCAATCGGTGGGTGCATTTATNTAGATCAACAACCTTTTAGCGTAAAGCAGTTGCAACCAAAGTTAAAAACGTTCGTTTTAGGTAATTCCAATCAACCAAAAGATACCATGACTATATTGAAACGTTGCCGCGATCAACGCATATCAATTATGGAAAAATTAAATACAATATACCCAGATGTAAGTTTTAACAATTGCTCTGATGAACATGGTAAATCAATTCTAAATGANGAAGAACAAGCCTTACTTGAGGGTACAATTGAAAACAGAGAAATATTATTTCAAGGGATCAAGGAATTACAAAAAAATGAAATTGATCATAATCGAATTGGGCAATTATTATCTGACCACCATGAAGTGTTAAGGGATAAGTTAAAAGTTAGTACTGAAAAAATAGATAATATGATTGAAGCAAGTATAAATGCAGGCGCCTTAGGTGCAAAAGTAAATGGATCAGGCGGTGGCGGGTGCATGTTTGCCTATGCACCAAAAAATTCAAACGATATTGCAAGCGCCATTGAAAATGCAGGTGGAACTGCCCATATAATCCATGCTGATGATGGTACTAGAATAGATTAATTTCTTTATAATTAAAATAGGTATTTTATGCGCGATTTGACATTACTAGTGATGGCTGCGGGAATGGGTTCTCGATATGGAGGCTTAAAGCAATTAGACCCAGTGGGTCCAAATGGTGAAACCATAATTGACTATTCAGTATACGATGCAATTCAAGCCGGGTTTAATAAAGCGGTTTTTATTATTCGAGAAGAATTTAAGTCTGATTTTGAAAATCAGATCACTAATAAATACAATGATAGCATTGCTATTGAATTTGCAATTCAAGATCTTAATGATCTACCTAGTGGCTATTCATGTCCTGATTTTAGAGTAAAGCCATGGGGTACAGGGCAGGCGATACTTTCTGCTTCAGATATAATAGATGAGCCATTTGCTGCAATTAATGGTGATGATTTTTATGGTAGAGAATCCTTTCAGTTAATTGCTGANTNTTATCATAGCGATTTCTCAGGTTTTAGTATGGTTGCATTTCAATTGGATAATACTTTATCCGATTATGGAGGTGTCAGTAGAGGTGTTTGCACTGTAAGCGATAATCATTTAGTTAATATTGTTGAAACGCACGAAATAATAAAAACTGAGAATACAATTTCTTCTAAAGGTGCACTAACATTAGATGGAAGTGAGCCGGTATCTATGAACATGTGGGGATTCACNCCAAAATTGTTTTCATATCTTNAAGCAGGTTTTATTTCCTTTTTAGATNAATACGGATACCAGGAAAAAAGTGAATATTTAATTCCTTCTGTAATAAATGAATTAATTAAAACCGAGCAAGAAACACTACGCGCTTTACAAAGCAATGCTTCATGGTTTGGTGTAACCTATAAAGAAGATAAACCATTTGTAGAATCCCAAATATTAAAACTGGTCGAATCTGAAAATTATCCATCTAAATTATTTTGAAGATTTAAAATGAAGGATATCAGTAAATGGTTAATAATCATAGGTATGACAACGGTCGCACTTGGTTTTATTTTAAATATTTTTTCAGATAAACTAGGCTGGTTGGGGCGACTCCCTGGGGATATTCGATTAGGTTCAAAAAACGTAAGATTTTACTTTCCAATATCAACATTAATAATCATAAATTTGGTGATATATTTAATAATGAGGCTTATTTCTTGGTTAAAATAAAATTATTTTCCCTATTTTGTTGCGTATTATTTTTTTCATGCGATGATTTAAATAGTAATGCCAATGCCCTTGAAACTATGCAGAATGATATGCTTCTTAGGTCTGGTGTTNTATGCGAATTAAAACCTGATCCAGGTCCCTGTAGAGCTTGGATTCCAAAATACTATTTTGATCAAAAAACACAAAAATGCAAAGAGTTTGGGTGGGGAGGCTGTAGAGGCACAGTCCCTTTTGAGACTNTGAACGAATGCATGAATGCCTGTCAGTAATCGCACTTTAATTTTAGATGGCGCAATGGGGACGCAGTTGATGGAGCGTGGCCTAGAATTGCCTTTACCATTGTGGTCTGCTGAAACCAATATTACAAATCCAAAAGATGTTCTTTCTGTTCACTGTGATTATATCAAAGCTGGTGCGGATATCATTACCACCAATACATTTAGAAGCACTTCTTGGTCCTATAGAAAAATAGATTTAAGCCCTAAACGAGCTAGTGAACGCGCTAAACTAAGCTTGATGAAAGCAGTAGAGTCTGCATATAATTCAAAAGCATCCTTTATCGCAGGGTCTATCACATCGCTGGAAGATTGTTATCGCCCAGATCTATTTCCTGGACAATCTGCTGCAGAGGATAGCTATGGCGAAACATTAATGTGGTTTAAGGAAGCGGGTATAGAAATAATTCTTTTTGAAACAATGGGNCATCTTGAAGAGATAGAAATTGCCCTTAAAGCTGCAAGTGATTTTAGTAAAATATGGCTTAGTCTAATTATTAAAGATTCATCGCATCTTCTTTCAGGGCACAGTCTTGAAGATGTATACGTTTTAAGCGCAGATCGGGTTGGTTGCATGCTATTAAATTGTAATACATTTGATAAATCTAATGATGCTTTAGTTAAATTTAAAGAAGAGTGGAATGGAAACTGGGGTATTTACCCCAACCTTGGTGAATCAGAACCTGAGCCAGATGGAGCGATGGATCAAAAGATTNATGATGGATCTTTTGAATCTATGATCGCAAATTATATGGCTGAATCTCCTGCAATTATAGGCTCTTGTTGTGGTTCTAGCCCTAAGCATACAGTGATGATCAGAAAAATCCTTGATAAAAAATTATTAACGAGATGATTTGAATTATTTTCTTAGGGTTTTTAAGTTCGCGGAACTTTTTTAATGATATTTAGTAACAATAAATAATTTTTTAGAGACAGTAACTCAAAAGCTGAGGTATTTGATTAATGATTAAAGTTAAAGATCTAAGTAAAAATTATGGATCTGTTGAAGCCGTAAAATCCATTTCATTTGACCTTAATGATGGAGAAGTGATAGGCTTTTTAGGNGCAAATGGCGCAGGTAAAACAACTACCTTAAAAATGATGACAGGCTACCTAGTTCCAACAAAAGGCTCAATTACAGTCAATGATATGGATATCATAGAAGATATGCATTCTATTCAAAAGCAGATTGGCTACCTACCTGAATTAAATCCGCTTTATTCCGAGATGAGAGTGTATGATTATCTTGAATTTTTAGCATCCATTAGAGATATAACGGGTCCACAGTTTAAAGAGGCCTTAGCACGTGTTGTTGAGCAGTGTGGACTTCGAGGCGTGGTACACAAAAATATATCTGACTGCTCTAAAGGTTATAAGCAGCGTATTGGGCTCGCCGCGGCAATGATTCATGACCCCAAAATATTGATTCTTGATGAGCCGGTCACAGGACTTGATCCTAATCAAATTATTGAAATCAGAAGTCTTATTAGATCTCTCGGTAAAGAGAAGCTAGTATTTATGTCGAGCCATATTCTTCAGGAAATACAAGCAACGGTCGACCGTATAATTATTATTGATCAAGGAGAGATAGTAGCCAATGGAACCAGTGAAGAGCTAATGGCGAACTTTATGGGAAATGTACTACTTACCATGGAAGTAAAAGGAGCAAAAGTGGATTCAATTGAGCATATACAGGCCACATTGCCAAATGTAAAATTTATTTCAATGAGTAAAAATAAAAGTATCCATACAATTCAATTGGAATATGAAAAAAACAAAGATCCCCGGGAAGACATATTTAATTATGCTGTAAAAAACAAATGGTCAATATTGAAGATGAGCCCTAGAACAACCAATCTTGAAGATATATTTAGAGACCTTACGATGGAAGGTGGNTCAGATGCGTAATACAAGGACTATTTTCTATCGCGAGCTTGTTGGATTCTTTAACAGTCCAATGGCTTACATCTTTTTGGTTATTTTTGCTATTGTAAATGGATATTTTTTCACCAATAGATTTTTTCTTTTCGGCCAGTCAGACTTAAGATCATTATTTGATATCATTCCATTGGTTTTCTTATTTTTTATACCAGCCATCACTATGGGGTTGATTGCACGNGAGAANGATATTGGGACAATGGAGATAATGTCAACCCTACCATTAAGNACTGTTGAGTTTGTCATGGGAAAGTTTTTTGCAGCACTCTGCTTAATTCTTTTAGGCCTTCTTGCCACAACAATTCATTTTATTACATTGGTATTTGTTGGAACGAATATTGATTATGGTGCAATTTTTAGCGGTTATCTTGGTTTGGCGCTTATGGGCGCTACTTTTGCTGCAATCGGCACCTATGCAAGTAGCGTAACTCAGAACCAAGTTGTTGCATTTATTATAGGTCTCTTTATGGTCCTGATAATATTTATGCTTGATAAAACATTGATTTTTGTACCGACTTCAATTGCAGGATTACTTCAATTTNTGGCAATAGAGTATCATCTATCAAATATGTCACGNGGTGTGATTGACTCAAGAAATTTAATTTATTTCATATCAATGATTGGCTTTTTCTTATTCCTTACTATTCAAACACTAGAGGTGAGGAGGTGGAAATAATGAAGAAATTTTTTCAAAAGATTGATCTCAAACGATCGGTAATTGCACCTGGACTAGTCTTATTCACCACCCTTTTCTTGTTAAACACAATTTCTACAAGCCGATTTTTCCGCATTGACTTAACAGATAACAATATTTTTTCATTATCAACTTCAAGCAAGTCAGTCATTAAGGATGTTGATGATTTGCTAACCATGAANGTTTATTTTTCTGATGATTTACCTGGGGAATACGCTAATAATCGAAGATATCTCCAAGATATATTGGAAGAATATGCTGCAATATCCAAAGGGAAAATAAAATTTGAATTTGCTTCTCAAGAGAAACTAGAAGAAGAAGCTCAAAAATCTGGCATNGCTCCACTCCAATTACAAGTTATTGAAAATGATAAAGTGGAGGTTAAAAGGGTGCTGATGGGGATGGTAATTCTTTTTGAAGATAAAAAAGAAGTCCTGCCTGTTATTCAAACTACAACTGGACTTGAATATGAGATTACAACCAAGATCAAAAAACTTGTAGAAATCAATAAGCCTACAGTTGGGATTGCGCAGCTTGATGGGCAAGCAGAGCAGTACCAAAATATTCAAAATGTTTTAAGGCAGCGTTATGATGTTAGGGTAATTAAACTTAATGATGCAGTGNCAGTTGATATTCAAGCTATTTTGATGGGCGGTATATCAGATTCACTTACTACTAATGAAAATAAAAACCTTTCTGAATTTATGAATAGAGGGGGGAATATATTCATTGCCCAGAATCGAATAAAAACGAATTTGCAAATACAACAAGCATTTCCNATTGAGTCAGATATTTTTTCAATACTTGAAGAATATGGATTTTCCATAGAGGCAAATCTTGTTACCGACAAAATTTGCGGTAGAGTGAATGTACAGCAACAGATGGGCCCGATTCGGATGAATGTACCAATGGAATATCCATTGCTGCCTATTGTAAGAAATTTTAATGCGGATGAGCCAATCGTATCTGGGTTGGAGCAAATGCAATTAATTTTTCCAAGCGAGATTAAGCAAGATTCTAGTNCCATTGGGCAGGTTAGGTTTACGCCTTTNTTCTTCACATCTGAGCAATCAGGAGAGCTTAAAGGAACCTTTAATCTAAGCCCTGATCCTAAACAAAATCCTTTTATGCGAATATTTAATAAGTCTAATCAGGTATTAGGCGCAAGAACAGAGCTGGTTAATTCTTTGGGGGCACTTAACCAAGTAATTTTGGTTAGTGATTCAGAATTTATGGCTGATAATGGCGGGGGTCGTTCGCCTGAGAATCACATTTTTATTTTAAATTCAGTTGATTATTTAATTGGAGATCAAGATNTGATTGCTTTGCGATCGCGGGAAATAACTTCTCGACCGCTTCAAGATATTTCTGACGGGTCAAAAAGAACATGGAAATGGGCAAATATCATTACCCCTTGTTTATTAATTATTGGATTTGGATTAATTCGAATGCGTAGGCAAAAAAGTAGAAGTGACGTATTGGAGGAGCTATATGGGTAAGCAAATGAAATGGATGATTGCTGCGTTAATAGTATTGCTAGCCCTTTTTGCTATCAATAGCTATCAACAGGGAAAATACAATGCAACCAGTGATCGTGTTTTTGATTTAGAGCGCGAAAATATATTTGCATTCGAAATTTCTAAAGGCGATGAGTTCATATCATTATCTTTTGATGGTGAGAGTTGGTATCTTGATGAACATGATTCATTAACAGTAAAATCTAATACCGTAAATAGTTTTCTCAACACGATCCTTTCTTTGAAAAAAACATCCCTGGTATCAACAAATTCATCTAAATGGGATAAATTTATGGTAGGTGATTCTACGGGTACCCATCTTAAGCTATTAGATCACGATCAACAAGCATTGGGTAAGATAACAGTAGGCAGATCAAACGCTGAATGGTCATCTAGTAATATTAGAATAGGCGATCAGCCTGAAGTGTACCATTCTAGTGAAAATATTACCTGGCAAATGAATCCATCTCCAACATATTGGGGTGAAGTGATTAAGCCTGATTCATCATCTGGCGATTCAATTGATTAAATATCCTATTTATTGTATAGATAAATCATAGTATTTTTCCGCCCTAATTAATTTGTTATCACAATAATTTAAAACGAGGGGTTTTAAGTGGAAGATAAAGTCAAAAGTATTATTACCTGCGATTTGGATGGGAAAGTGGAAACTTTTTCAGAAGGCGCAGAAAAACTATTTGGTTATACTAAAAACGACGTCATTGGTAAAAAAAGAGTCAGCGATTTTAGTCCCGGAGAAGTTGTCTTAGGCCATGTTGTCAATTGGTTAAAAATTGCGGTTGAAAAAGGTGCTTGGGAAGGCGAAACAGTTTTTTTAGATAAAAGTAAAGCTGAAATACCTTGTCATATAAAAATCACACCCACCAAGAATAAGCATGGCGAGCAAATTGGATATTGTGGAGTAACAACTCCATTAAAAAATAAAACCCCAGATGAAGTAAGACCAAAAATTAGTTTTTTTACAAAAGCCTTTAAATGGATGGTTATTATGCGACTACCATTTTTGAGTGCTACATTTGTTCCTATATTTACAGGAGCAGCAGTTGCAGCTATGTTAGGAGAAACGGTAAGCTGGGGGTGGTTGGGTTTAACTTTATTAGGTGGAGCTTTTCTCCATATTGGTACCAACACCTCAAATGACTATTTTGACCATAGGAGCGGTACAGACGCATTAAACTATAATTATAGCAATGAAGGACTTAATGGTGGAAGTAGAAGTATACAGATGGGTCTTATTACGCCAAAAGGGATGCTAACTGTTGCAATAGTAACATTTGCCTTAAGCGCAGCTGTTGGGGTTCCGCTTATTATGAAATCCGGTCTTCCAATTTTATGGTTAGGTCTTACCGGGTTTTTATCTGGGCTTTTCTATACGGCACCTCCGTTTAAATTTTCCTCTAGAAGAGGCATGGGAGAGCTATTGATCGGGCTTAATTTTGGACCATTAATGGTTGCGGGTAGCGCCTTAGTTCAAACAGGTAGGCTTGTTCCAGAAGCTTTTTTAGCAGGGATACCTATAGGACTTCTAATTGCCGCAGTTGTTTACATGAATGAATTTCCTGATCATGATAGCGATAAGGCTACCGGAAAGAATACATTGATCGTCGTTCTTGGTCCTGAGCGCGCGCGTGCAGGCTATGTTGCATTGATCGGTTCAGCATTTATAAGCATTATTGTGATGGCCTTAAATGGGACTTTTCCTATGCTTTCTTTGATTGCATTGCTTGCTATTTATTTTGGATTTACCGCTACAAAAACATTATACAAATACTACAATAATAGATTACTTCAGCCTGCTAACTGGGGAACAATCATTATGCATAGCGTAACAGGTATTCTGCTCACAGTTGGTATTTGGTTGGGCAATAGTATATAAAAAACTATTGAATGGTGCTTGCTATCAGCTTCTAAGGTAGGAAGCACCATTGACGTCAATAATACATCCTGTCAAAAATTCATTATCACCTGTGGCTAGCCAAAGCGCTGTATCTGCAATCTCTTGAGGTTTTGCTACTCGATTTAATGGACTTTGAGACCTAACCTCGTCATCGATTAAATCTTTTACCCTTTCCGTATCAACAAATCCCGGTGCAATGGTATATACATAGATCTTATCTTTTGCTAGCGCTTTTGCCATAGATTGACCTAAAGAATTCAATCCAGCCTTACTGGCACCATAAGCTGGCGCTGTTGGCTCTCCTCGGAAAGCACCCCGCGATGATATATTGATGAATTTTCCACCTTTATTATGTTTCATAATCTTCGATGCTAAATACATAATATGTGCAGAGCCCAAAAGATTTGTATCGATCGTACGTTTCCACATATCTTGCCATTTATCATACGATAATGAATCGAGCTCATGACTTTCAACCACTGCTGCGTTATTGATTACGATGTCAATCTCATCTATCGCATCAAACATTGCACCGATTTCTTCTGAGCTTGATAAATCAGCCTGAACAGTTCTATGGTTATTTCCTGGCAAGCTTTGTAGTAGCGATTCGGCCTTATCTTTATTTGAATTGTAATGAAGGATAATTGTACCATTCGCTTCAGCAAATGAAGCACATAAGGTTTGTCCAATTCCACCAGCAGCACCAGTGATTAAGACCGTTTTGTTTGATAGGTCATTTTTCATTTGAAAGTGATCTAAAATATGTGATTAATGCAATTACTTCAACCAGCATCCCAAGTACTAACAAGGCAATGGCGAAAGATTCAAGGAAATTATAATCAATTATTACAAATAAAATATAGCTTAATCCACCCATCGCAATAATTTTTTTCCCTACCTGATGGAATGGATCTGATGAATTAATTCTTTTCATGCTTTTTGGATACTCTTTTTCTACCCATGCATCCAATTCTTGCTTTTCTTCAGGTGTCATCCTCATCAGATAACCCTATTTAGCTGATAGCTCATTATAGAAAGAATAATAGCCGCTAGCACATCGGCTATCGGTTTGACATGTGGAAATCCAAAATTCCATAGAATAACACCAACTAACCAAATCATATATACCTTCAATACAAAAGCCAATTATTTATTATCAAATTTAGCACCTACGGGACGTCGATATTCTTTAAATGGTATCAATAGCATGGTCTTAATGTCCTCAGTCTCTTTTTTATCCATGTGGGTATCAATTCCATAGGTGAGCGTATCCATATTGTCAACCTTGATTGTTGTGCCAAATAAATGATCCCAGATAGAAAATATATTTCCATAATTACGATCGGTATGCGGTAGGACATAGTGATGATGTATTTTATGAAAATTAGGAGTCACTAATATTTTTGATAAAATAGGTTCAAGAAAATTGATTGCCCGAATATTTGTATGGGTTAAGTGCGCAAAGAAACCTGATAAAGTTTGATAAAGCATGACAATACCGAACGATGCCCCAGAGATAAATACAGCAAGAGATGTAAATAGCAGCCTAAAAACACTTTCTCCCGGATGGTGGCGCAATCCAGATGTTACATCAACATACTGATCTGAATGATGAATTACATGAAACCTCCACATCCATTTGACTTTATGTTCCATCCAGTGCACAAGCCATGCTCCAACAAAATCCAGTATAAGCAATCCACATAGTATGGTGGCCCAATATGGTAGTTGAACCATATTTAATATACCGGTTGAGTGTATGGAGTTGTAGGTTGCCGCCCACAAGATTAATGACGCTCCAATCAGATTAATGACCAACGTAGTTAAAGTGTAAAAAAGATTGATCATTGCATGTTTTGTTTTACGATAATTAAATCGAAAAAGGGGTATGCCAGACTCAAGTACCAAGAAAAAGGTCAGTCCACCAACAAGGAAAAAGGTGCGATGGTGAGTCGGTATGGTGTTAAAATAGTTAATGATGTTTTCCATAGCTCTGGAATTTAGTTTGATTGCATAAATAAAATTATATTAATCACAAAATTTTTTAGTGTAACTTTATTCATGAAACATTTTATATCAACATGCCTGATTGTTTTTTCCGTATTTCTTTTCGCACAAGACAGCGAGATGGTGGAAATAGAAACTCAGGATGGGAATATCTTTTTAGGTACGATTGTTGAAGAGTCCGCTGAAGGTTATCAGCTTAAAACCCAAGATGGAATTATTATCAATGTCCCGATTGAATCTGTCAAAAGATTAAATAAGGTTGAAACAGCTTCTGTTGAGGGCCAGGTGTGGCGCGCTGACCCCAATAAAAGCATGTACCTATTTGCTCCTTCTGCTTTTCCCATAGAAAAACATAAAGCCTATTGCCGTGATTTTTGTTTGTTCTTTCCATCATATAACCGCGGATTTGGAAACAATTTTTCCTTTCAGGCAGGTGCGTTTGTATTTCCAGGAATGGAGCTGGATGTAGTTCCGGTTGTTCTGTCGGGTAAATTTTCTTTGCCACAGGTAGGACCCGCCCGGCTTGCAGCTGGTATGATGTATGTTAGCGTTCCGCTTGAAAATAGCGAATTTGGAGCTGGGCTTGCATTTGGAAGCGCAACAATAGGAAATCGATTTACGCACTTTACAGCTTCATTAGGTTGGGGTTACTTCCGCGATGGAAAGCAATGGGAATTTGCAAATGATCCCATCTTGGTTCTTGCGGGGAATAAGCGTATATCCAATTCCTTTGCAATTGTAGCAGAATATTGGCTACCACCAGAAGTAGATGATCCATCTAATTTGCCAATTGCACTTTCTGGAAGATTTATTGGTAGGAGAATTGCGGTAGATATTGGAGGATTTTTTAGTAAAAATATGGAAGGCATTCCATTTCCTTTGATCAATTTTACCTATCATATGTAATCAATGAAGCTAGTTTGGGCATTATTATTATTTAGCACAATCAATGCTCAGTCAGTTAATCTAATTAAGCATCCCTATGCTACCCTTGGTACAGATACCTATCTAACCGCAAGTACAAGCGCAGGCGATATCGATAATGATGGAGATGTTGATATTATCGTTGCAAACGGAAGGCATTGGTCACAGTTCAATCAAATCTTTTTTAATGATGGAAGTGGGTTTTTCCGTAGAAGCAAAGTATTAGGTGATGAAGCTAATACATCCTACATGGTACCGCTTGCTGATATCGATAATGATGGCGACCTAGACATTGTGGTTGCCAACGATCGCATCAAAAACCAGGTATTTATCAATGATGGAAAAGGAAATTTTTCATTAAAAACTTCTTTTGGTAGACAAGCCTCAAATACAAGAGGAATTTGTTTGGCAGATGTTAATAATGATGGCTATATCGATGTGATCGAAGCGAATAGAAAAAGTCAGAACTTCATCTTTTTTAATAATGGTCAGGGATCTTTTGATCGAGAAATGGCTTTTGGGAAAAAAGACGAAGCTACTATTTCAATCGCTGCAAGCGATCTTAATGGTGATGGAAAGCTCGATCTTATATTAGCCAACCGAAATAAACAACCCAACCGGATATATTTTGGTCCAGATTATTCCAAGTCAATGATCTTTGGGTCCGGTAATGATGAAACGCGCCAGGTTGCGATAGCCGATATGAATAGTGATGGGAAGCCGGATATTGTGGCAGCAAACATTGGTGAAAAAAATAAAATTTTTTACAACAGCACTACTGATCAGTTTCAACAATCGCTTTCATTCGGTAATCCACGCGATAAGACAATGTCCATCGTGTTAGGTGATTTAGACCAAGATGGAGATATTGATATTGTTGAAGGCAACAATGGAAAGAAGAACCATTTCCTGATCAATGATTCAGGTAATTATAGACTAACGCGGTTTTCAACAAATAATAAAATAACCTATGGAATTACGTTGGGTGATGTAAATAATGATGGAAGACTTGATATCATTGAAGCAAATTCTGGTAGTATAAATAATATTTTCTTTAACAAATAATCGGTATGTTTTACCTGCTCAATATTATGCTAGCCCTTGCTATTAACTCTCAATCAATCGAAACCCCCAAATATACTATCATCGAAAAATTTAAACGATTTGAGGTAAGAGACTATGGAACGGTGATCACCGCGTATACCACTATAAATGATGAATACAGGGTATCGACCTATACAGGCTTTAGACGTATCGCAAATTATATCTTTGGTGGTAATGACAAGGAGATGAAAATAGCAATGACCGCTCCCGTGATCACTGAAATACCTTCCAGCCCAAAACAACCGCATAAAGTTCATTTTGTAATGCCTAGTGAGCATAAACTGGAATCTCTACCTAGCCCCAATTTAAAAAGCGTGAATGTTGAAAAAGAAAACCTAGGGGTGATGGCTGCTATTCAATTTGGAGGATGGGCTACCGAAAGCCGCGCTAATTATTACATCAATTTTCTATTAAAAGAGCTCAAAGAAAATAATATCAAGATCAATGGTGAAGTGTGTGTTGCGCAATACAACGGTCCGATGACCGTGCCCCCATTTAGAAAAAACGAGATCTTGATCCCAGTTGTTCTAAGCGCTAAATAACCCATAAGGTGATGTTTTGAAAAAAATAATAATATTATGTTTTTTATTATATGCGTGCGGAACGGTTGACCGTTCTACGATGAATACCGTGCGTTTAAAATCGGATGCAACAACCGATAGCATTGAGCATGTGGTAAAAGAGATGCTGATTGCGATTAGCACCAATGATTTAGAAAAAGCAAAGTACCATGTGCTAGAGG
>PBCB01000019.1 GCA_002717765.1 Fidelibacterota bacterium
TACAGCAAGCGGGTAGCTCGTAAAGGCGTGTAAAAAATATATCCTTGATTGCTTCATCTTTTGATTNCTATATAAGCGCCTCCCGCAATANAAATTATAGANACTCTTAAGTCTTCTTGATGAAGTGATTTTGAAACTATCTTTTTTGATATTNNCTNTCAGATGAAGTGGNTCTTGATTATTTAACTGCCGAGCATCATAACANAATCTTGCAATTTTAGCATATTCATTCTGACTATTCTTATTTAAGAAACTAATACTATCATGAGAAACTANTCTTGAGTACAAGATTTTATTGATGTTTGCGACATTATGACTTTCAATAACTCTAAGAAATAAATCATAATCTTGAGATCGAATAAATTCATTTCTGTAGCCCCTAAGGCTAGTTAATACCTTTTTTTCAATTATAATTGACCCATGACAAAATGTATTTTGAAAAAGTATATCTTTTTTAATTACTTGATCTGCCACTGGAAACACTGTTGGGCCTAAATCAGTGCCGCTATTTGAATATTCATTAACCCAAGTTCCGCAGAGTGAAATATTGGGATTATCTTGTAAAAACTTAATCTGTTCAAAAAAACGGTTCTTTTTTGAAAAATCTCCCGCATCTTGCCTGGCAATATAATCGCCCTTTGATTTATCAATGCCAGCATTTAAACATGCTGTCAGGCCGATCTTCTCTTGGGCTAACAATATAATCCTTTCATCATTTATTTTATTTACTATTTTACTAACCTTCTCTGAACTTCCATCATTGATAATAATGAACTCTAAATTCGTATAGGTTTGATTTAAGATACTATTTATAGATTTATACAAATTTCCATCATCTCTATTTACGCCCATTACAACAGAAATTAATGGTTCAGAGTTAATCATTTTGTAACCACCCTATANAGGGAATTGATCTGAATTTGAAATCAATATCATGTTTTTTATAATTAGGGTTCATTTTTTCTATTGCTGCTATTGATAATAACCTAAACCAGGTTGACCATGAATCACTGNATTGTATATTAAATTTCATTTCGTTCCAATTACTATATCTATAGGTCTTGNCTTCTCTCAAAAATGGAANAAAGGTTCCTNCTATATTATTTTTTAACACCCATTTAAACATTTGATAATTNAATAATTNCGATGATGGATTAAGGTATTTCAAGCCAAATAAGATTGGAAAACTTGGCCTTTTTGCCCAGCAGAATCCTCCATCCTTATTATAATTCTCTANAATAGCATTATAAGATCTATCTAAAGATTTATCAAAATTACTATCGTTATTTTTTACTACTTTTGAAAGTACGTCAATCGCATCTAAGTCTTCGCAGGCNCCGCCACCTCCAAANGGGTGATATAGCCCATCTTTCATTTGCAATCGAAAAACTGATGTAGCTATTCGTTCGGAAAAATTTATAGGTCTATCAAAATATTTATAATAAATAAGGAANTGGTAAGCTGCTGCCATTGCTATAAATGANCTAGCTTTGAATTGCGTACCCCATAATCCTGTTTCAGAGTCTTGTAAATGGTCAAGTTGATCTAAAATAACATGAATAATGTTAAGTGATTGCCTATTATCCATTCTAAGATATTCATAAGAAAAAAACTGNAGTAAGAACATTATCTTATTGCTTTCATGCCAAGGGTTATTCCAATCAATTTTTTCAAAAAATTNNTTTATTTTTTCTTTTCCTCGAAANGCATCTAAAAAAACAAGTTTATTTCTTGGAGAAAATCCCAATGCATCCAGAGCTGATATCGAAAATGCAGTAGTTTGATAATGAATATAGTTTTTTTCTAAATCTTCAAGGTTTGAATTGTCAAAATTTAATTTGGGATCAATTATTAGGCCNCTTGACCTATCTTGATAAGAAGATATATGGGATGCTTCAGCTTTAATATCAATTTTATTTAAACAATCTATTAGCTCTAGTGCTAGTATAGAAAATGCTGAGCTCATAATGGTGCTTTGATTGTATTGTTGCTGTAAAATAAATCCTTCTTCTTCTGGGTNTTTCAAAGAAAGAATATAGTTTTTTACTGNAGACTTGCTTATTTGCTGCATTTAAACAACATCCATTCTTCTGGCTGNCTTTCAATAGTNACATTATTAAAATATTTGGAAAGTAAAGATTTAAGCATATCGCTAGAATAAAGATGCAAATGAAATGGGTCTATTTTCTTCATTGCCATAATTTTTAAAGGATTTTTNGTTTCAACCTGAGGTGTGCTACCAACAAATGTNCCTCCTTTTTTCAGAACTCTATAAANCTCGTNAATAAATATTTCTCCATCCGACTTGCTGAAATGTTCAATTGCCTCCATACTGATAACTGTATCAAACGATTCATCTGTATATGAAAGGGACAATGCATTCATTTCTTCAAAAAGNAGGTTTCCTTTTGGAAATCTTCTTCGGGCATTATCGATTGAATCCTTAGANTAGTCAACAGCTTTAACTGATACTGCAACTTTTGATAATTCGTTNGCAGTCCAGCCGGTTCCACAGCAAAGATCAAGAACTCTCTTGCTATGGCAATAAGATAAAGCATAAGCGCATCGCTTTTCAAAAACCTTTGCCCATNGATTATTCTCCCATTTTGGATCATCCGGATCAGCTCTCTCCTCCTCNATTTNAACATTTACTCCAATTGAATATTTAATAATAATAATTAGCGCATTTATTGAATCAGCAATAAATGTCAAACCAGGAATAAGTTTTAATATTTTTTTCATTTTATTCTAAAGANTTTTAATAAACTAAGTATAATAAAANTTGAAACTGCATTTAGNAATAACAATAAAAAAGTAANTGGGAAAAAAAGCGGGTTTGAGTATTTTAATATCAACTTATAGATACTTCTGAATTTTCTTTTCCATTTTGAAAATGAATATTTCCCACCTATAGAAGAAGAAACATGGTGCCAGATNTGGGATTTTGGTACATAAGTAATGATTCCNCCAGAATTGCGAGCCTTAAGTGACAAATCAACATCCTCTCCATACATTTGAAAATTTTCATCAAACATACCTAGAGAAATAAAATCAGATGTCCTCATACAAAAACAGCACCCTGTAGCATAATCAACTTCCTTAATTAAATTGTATTTTTCATGATCTTTTGATCTTATTCCACGATGATTGATTTGAGCAAAAGCTAGATTGGCATTTCCCCCNGCATACCAGATAGAATCTTTATTATCAGCAAAGTAGATTTTTGGCACTACCTGGATAGTATTAGGTTCCTCTTCTAGTTGATTGATTAGTGGCTCAATAAATGAAGGATCAACGAAAGTATCNTTGTTTAAGAAAATTGTATAGACTGCTTNTTGAATAGTGGATTTAAAGCCAAAATTATTTCCCTTTGCATAGCCAAGATTTTTTTCAGATCTGATAATTTCTACATTAGGGTAATAATTTTGAACAGCATTTGCGGATCCATCATCAGAGCCATTATCAACAAAAACTATATGTTTATTTTGATAAGTTGCACGCTCAAGTGATTTTANGCAATCCAACGAAAGTTTTTTTTGATTCCAGTTTAAAACAATAATATTTACCGACTTTTCGATCATTTAATTGCTGAAANAATATTATTAACATAAACTTCCCAAGTAAACTGTTTTTTATATTCACTAACATTTTTTGAAAAGTTTTCGTTTGAATTAAAATAGCTCAGTAAACCTTCAGAAACTCCTTCAGGATCTGGATTGCATACAAATCCTGTTTTTGCTTGTTCAACAGACTCAGCAAGACCNCCAACATTTGTTGTGACAACGGGTTTATTAAAATGATATGCAATAGGAATTATGCCACTTTGCGTTGCTGATCTATACGGTAAAACAACTACGTCGGCAGCACAAAAATATTTTGAAACATCNTTATTNGANACAAATTCAAATTTAAAATCAATGCAATCTGTAACTTCCATTTTTTTTGCAAGCTCGAGNTATTGGNTTTGTCTATTNTAACATTCTCCAACAACTACTATTTTAAAATTTTCTAATTTACCTTTTAAATATTTTGAAGCCTTAATTAATATATCCAATCCCTTATAATCACGAATCAATCCAAAATTTAAGATTATCCTTTCATCATTAATCGAAAGTTTCATTCGGGCATCTTCTTTTGNTATAGGACTGCCAAATGTATCATANATAGGATGCTTTGATTCGATTAGGCTTGCTGAAGGCATTATATTTAATAACTCTTTCTTAACAGAGTTAGCCATTACAATAAAATAATCGCAATGCTTAAAAAAACGTAAAGAAAGATACTTATCTAATTTTCCAGATTCATGTGGAATAATATTATTGCAATTAACTACAATATTAGTATTAATCTTTTTTTTAATTTTCCTCGCNATTGAGGAAAAGGCTGGGGCAAAAAAAGGCATCCAGTATTGAAAGATAANAAGATCTGGATTAATATTATTNATATAGCTAGCCGTAGATGACCAAGAAAATGGATTAATAGAGTTAATCAATTTTTTTGATGNGTCACCATTAAAATCAAAAAATTGTGANTTACCTGGNAATAAAAGGTTCGGGTATTGTAATGAAAATGAAATTCGATAAACCTGATTATTTTTTTCNAGCTCTTTAGCCAATGAATGATTAAACATTGAAATACCACCTCGATAAGGTGGAAATGGACCAATCAAAACAATTTTCATAATGCCCTGACTATACCTTATATATNTTTTTTATGCGTGATTCTTTATCTTGATTTGANTTAGCAATCATTTCTCCAATTAAACCTATTGAAAAGAATTGAATACCTATTACTATCAGCAATACTCCTAGCATAAGCAACGCAAAGTGCTTCGCAAATGGCTCACCTAACATATATTTAAGATATAGAACATAACCTTCTATGCCAAATCCAAAAAGAAAAGCAAAAAGTCCTAACTGACCAAAAAAATAGAGAGGACTTTGAATATATCGTGATAGGAAAAGAACTGATATAAGATCAAAAAATCCATGAAAAAATCGTCTACCNCCATACTTTGTNACTCCATGTTTTCTAGATCTATGATTTACAATAATTTCTGAAACCTTAAATTTCTTTTGACCAGCAAGCGCGGGAATGTATCTATGTCGACCACCATATATATCTAAAGTTTTAATGACTGATTTTTTATAAATCTTCAATCCGCAATTAAAGTCATGAATCTTNACACTAGTAAAAATTCGTGTGATAANATTAAATAGCTTTGATGGTAACCGTTTCGATANCGGGTCTTTACGATTTNTTTTCCAGCCAGAGACTACGTCAAAGCCTTCTTCTAGTTTATTTATTAAATTTTCAATCTCAGTNGGATCGTCTTGTAAATCTGCATCCATTGTTACAACATAGTCNCCTTCAGAATGCTTAAATCCTTCAGATAGTGCTGCTGATTTTCCATAATTTCTATAAAATTGGATTAGATTTACTTTTTCATTATTTTGAATCAATTCTTGCACTNTTTCCGATGAACCATCCGTTGATCCATCATCNATAAATATTATTTCATAATCTCTAATATTTAGACTGTTAATTATTTCGTTATACAATTGGTTAATGGAGTCCTTTTCATTAAAAACAGGTATTACGATTGATATTTTCATAAACTTTCCTTAATTGGCATAACTGATTTGGGAATTTTTCTTATTAGATGCGGGTACTGTAAATCAAATTCTCTATTCTCAACTCTAAGGTTAAACGTTTCGTTTTCATCAATTAATTTGAATAATACGGAATTAATCAGCATCCCATTTTGAGTTGGAGCTGAACTAAACTGTATTTCGCCATTAGTCATTTGTCTTTTGTTAGCTATATTGTCAGTATCTGAGAAGGTTTCTGGAATTTTACCCCAAAGAAAAGCTATTAAATCATTAGAGTCAATTATTTCAAAAAAAGGGAAAAGAATTAATAAAGACTCTTTATCGTATTTTCGATTATTGCGTATATCCCAAGCCTCAACTTTACTTGTTGAAAAAATTAAAAAAAGAGTCTTTCTTCCAATTAAGTCTCTAAACTCAATATATGAAGATTCTTTCGAAGAGGTAAATGTAAAATTTAATCTGCCTTGCATATTACCCTGCGAGACTACATAGCCTTTACCTCTACAATATTTCTTTTGACTAAGATCCGGGTAAGCTTTCAAATCTCCCTTATTTACAATAGGTTGATTTGAAAAAGAAGTGCAGCCATGTATTAAAATAGGAGCTAGCATGAGTATGAATTTGCTATTCAGGATATGCCTTTTTTCTAAGTCGAATATTTTCCTTGTCAAACTCATATGCTTTTTTATAATAAACTGAAGCGTTGGTCCAGTCATTGGTTTTCATTAATACATCGCCCAAATGTTCCAGTACAACAGCATTGTCTCCTTGAATACTGATGGATTGCTCGATGTATTTCTTAGCTTTTTTTAAATCGTTTAATTTATAATATACCCAACCAATAGTATCGAGATAAGAAGGGTTATTTGGATCTAAATTGATAGCCTTTTTTGCGTATGCTAAGGCCTTATTTAATTTTTCATTTCTTTCAACCAAGCTATAGGCATAATTATTGAATGCCTGAGCATCTGAGCTATCTGCTTGAATAAGTTGGTTGTAAATTTTGTCAGATTTAATCCATTCTCCAATTTCATCATACAATATAGCTAAGGAATGTAGCACGCTTAATGATTGAGGTTGAATGGCGAGTGCGCTATTATAGAAGTCGAGTGCTTCTTCGTTCTTTTTTAGCTTTGCATAGTTTAGGCCTAGCATATATTGAATAGAAAAAATATTTGAAAATGTTTTTGATACGGGGTCTAAAATAGCAACAGCAGAATCAAAATTATTTTCATCCATGTAGGCTAATGCTCTGCTATAATAACCTCTCCAATCTTCAGGAAAATCTGTTATCATCTTATCTCCAATATTTCCTGCTTTTATATTCTGATTATTATCAAAATAAATCTCAAATAATGAAAAAACATATTGGGGGGGCAATTTTGATCTATCAAGCAAATCTTGGAGGATTTGTATTCCTTTTTCTAGTTGTCCCGATTCATAAAATAGTATCCCTAATTTTGCTTCACGATCATTTGAGCTGCCTAATTTTTTATTTAATTCTTGAATATGTGAAATGGCTTCTTCAAATTTTTTGATTTGCAAGGCTAGCTCTAGGTATATATTTAGGTAATTTGATTGCGCAGGATCTTTAATTGACAAGTCTTTGAAAATTGAACTTGCTCTATCTTTATTGGTAAGCTGAAGAGCATACCTTCCAGCAGTTTCTAGAAGCTCAAGTCGAGATGGCTCTATTTTATATGCCTCTAGATAAAGATTCATTGCGCTAGAATAATCTCTATCAACTTTCTTCAATTCTGCTAAGGCAATTATATAGCGTGTTTCTTCTGGATTGATCTCTTTGAGGCGATTTAGCGGTTCGATCGCATCTTTATACTTTTTTTGAACTATGAGCTGATCAGCAATCAACTTGAGGGCTTCTTCATCATTAGGGTCTTTGCTTATAGCAATTCTTAAATTCTTCATTGAAAGCTCGGGTTTACCAATATTCCAATAGCATTCAGCAATAGATGTATAGATTGTCCCAACATTCGGATCGAGATTCAATGCTTCTTGAAATTCAATTATTGCCATTGGAAAATCACCTTGATTCATAAGCATTTGACCATTCATAAAATATTTTAATGCTTCCGGGTTAGGGTTTTCGCTTACTTCATTTTGTACAGGTATTTGATTTTCTTCTAATGATACGCTAGGTTTTGTTGATTGGCATCCAGTTAAAATAGCTAGTAGAACAAAAAACATGCAGTTTTTTTGTATTATTAATTTGTTAATACTATTCAGCAATAGTCACTCCATTGCCACCAATTTGTTTAGTTTGATACATGGCTTTATCTGCTTTCGCAATTAGTGTTTCAATATTATCAGAATGAAGAGGGAATCCTGCCATACCTGCACTAATTGTTAAATTCACAGCAATTCCATCTTTTAGGTATGTTTTTTTCTCTATTTTTTTAACTATTTTTTCTGCTAAAGGAATACAATCATTAATATCAGTATTTACTAGCAATACTGAAAATTCCTCCCCTCCGTATCTCCCGACAATATCAATAGACCTCACATTTTTTGAAATAATCCTACTTACCTCTTCAAGAACATAGTCGCCATAAAGATGGCCGTAGTTATCATTGACTAATTTAAACTTATCAATATCAAAAAATATTAAACCCAATTGATGATCAAATCTACTTGAGCGGGTTATCTCTTTTTCAAATCTACTTAAAAAGGTTTTATGATTTAGCAGTCCAGTTAATCCATCTCTAGAGGCAGAACGATTAAGCTCTTGATGAATATCTATCCAGCCTAATATTTTGCTAACATTTTCAGAAAGCATATCTAACATCTCTATTTCTTTATCAGAAAAAGAGTATTGACCCATACGCTCAAAAGAGATATTTCCAATAGACCTTCCATCTTCTCTTAGCGGTGAGCTTAATATTGTTGAGAATTCTATGAAATCTTCAAAATCTGCATCAAATCGATTCATCTCCGGGAATTCTTTACGCCAATCTGTATAATGGATAGTTTTATTATCAATAAAAGAGAGGCCTAAAATACTATTTCTACAATCATAAGAAATTCCAACGTCTATATCTTCATCAAATCCATCAACCACCATTACTTTTAATTGATCTATTTTATCTGAAGCAAAAGAAATTGTTAGTTTATCGTATTTAAAAATCGCCCTACATACATTTTTTATAGANTTAANAAAAGTATCTAGATCAGATTCNGGGTCAAAGTCCTTAAATAAATCTCTAATTCTATTGGAATTTATCTGNCTTCGTATTGCGACTTCAGATTCTTCAATATCAACTATCCCTTGATTTAATATATTAACAAGACTATTAATAATTGACTGATCCTGGGTATTCATATTTGAAAAATGTTCAATATATACTACTAATGCACCAATGACATTGCTTTGATATCTAATAGGAAAACCCATTAAAGATTCGCTGCCTGTCCAGTTTGCTTTATCAATTAATTCATCCCAGNCATTATAATCATTTTCTTTTTTATTATAGANTTGAGATTGATTATTAGAAATGATATCTGAAAATAAAGCGTTTTGTCCATTAAGAGTATTTGCAAAACAATCATCTGAAGATGACTTCAATGTATATTCAGNAGAGGATTGATCATAAATATATATACCGGTAGCATAATTATTATTTGTAGATATTATTCCTTCCTGAATTTGACTCAGTAAAGTTTTATATTTTTTATCTATGATCTTATAGTCATTCTTTTCTTTATTATTTCTCTTTTNAGTNAGATTATTTTTTCTTTTAGTATAATTTTTTAATAACCCAGGAAATGCATAAGAGAATAAAACTACAACGAGACNCCCAGAANCAAGNCCTTTTAGCGTAATAATAAATAGATTATTGTAGTTAGGTATAANAAATAATATTTGAATTGTAAAGAAAAGCGCAATAACTGATATTTGTTTGTAAAAAGACATGCTCAAAGATAAAAATCTCTAGACTCAAATACATCAAATTCAGAGAGAATAAAAAATTTGTTAAAAAATCAATTTAGCGCGGGTTTTTAACAAATTTTATCTTATCATTTAATTTAATTTTTCTTTTTGGNGTTGATGTNGTGTCCGATGTGTCAGAAAATGTTGATGCAAAATTTTCATCTGGTATAGATGGTTTATTGGTAGGAACATCTATGTATTTATTTGAAGCTATATCTGATTGGGNGCTAGAGCTTTCACTAGGAATAAGATTAATAGAGATAGAAATAAAGCATACTAACATCGCAGTCATTAGCGTGGCATTGAGTGGGGTAAATCCAAAAAAATGATATTTATTTTCTTCNTGTTTTGATTGATTGGAAATATTTTTCTTTTCAGAATTTATTCGACTAATAAGNCTTGGTAAGAAATCACTAGAAGATTTGATGGGCTCCGGTGATTCTANAAGCCTTAGCNTTTTACGAATAGATTCAACAAGTTCCTTAGCTTCATCATTAGAATTATAATAATCCTCAAAGGCCTTGCGCTCGGAAACACTGAGCTGATTATCTAAATAATCAGAAATTTTATCTTCAAACTCATATCGATTCATCTATAATTAATCTCCTTTTTTTATATAAAGTCTTTCAAATCTTTTTGCAGTTGAAGCCTTGCTCTATTAATACGAGACTTCACTGTTCCTAATGGAACTTCTACTATACTACTTATTTCCTCATAAGGAAGTTTTTCTATATCACGTAAAACTGTTACTACTCTAAAATGTTCAGGCAGTTTTTCGATAGCCTCATGTATTTTAGTATTAATATAATCCCTTTCAACAAGCTTTTCTGGGCTAGGATCTTTAGATGGAGGATCATAATCACGATCTTCAGGGCCTAGCTGACTATTATTTGTAACTTTTCTAGTCTTTTTCTTTCGTAGCTCTGTTTTTGCAAAATTACCTGCTATTGTATAAATCCATGTTGAAAATTTGGCTATATTCCTATAGTAGTGTTTATGCGTATAAAGTTTTAGCATTGTGTCTTGAATGATATCCTCAGCTTGGTCACGGTCATTGACTAATCGAAATACAAAATTTATCAATCTATCCTTATATCGATTAACTAGCGCAATATATGCCTGTTCATCTCCATTTTGAAAATGAGCNATGAGTTCTTCATCTGTATATTCGAACTGATTATCCATGCGACGTTGTTGCGTAGATAAATTCTGTAATGGCTGATTCATCATCAATATTTGAACTTTTTATTTGTTTATCAATTTTAGCTAACCTTTTTATAGCTAAAACAATCTCTTTACTAGAAAAGTTGTTAGCATAATTAGGTAGCTGCCTATTCACGCTTGGTGATAATAGAGTATAACTATTGGATGATCGATTTGTTCCAGAAAAGATTTTTATAAATAATAGCTCCTGAAAAAATTCATTTAATGGACGAAGGAGGTCAAGCATTGAGGAGTCTTTTGACACTAGCGACCTGCCGAGTTTGATTGATAGATGAGTATCTCTTTTGCCTAAATAATTAAAAAATTCAAATTTTTTATAACTTCTCGNCAAAGAAAGAGNATGCTTTAAATCTGCGCTATTTAGATTTTGGGTATTTTCAATCCTCAAACAAAGCTTATCAATTTCATTCTTTAATCCAAAAACTGAATCTCCAAAGATATCNATGATTTTATCAATAATATTANTAGATATATTTTCTATGCCATTATCTTGAAAAAAGAGTTTTGCCCATTTTATTAAATCACTCTCAAATGGGGTGGATGTTGAAATTGGTCTATAATTGGATGCGAGTGTCTTAATAAACTTATTCTTCATGCCGTATTCATCTTGAATCAATATAAGGCAATTTGAATCGGTTGGTTTTGAGCAATAATCTACAAGTTCATCTCTTGTTTTACCTCTAAGTGCATTGGGATTCCTTAAAATAAATAGTCTTTTAGATGAAAATAAGTCAGACTCATTAATCTTATTNACCACTTCTTTAGAGCCTATATCGTCAACGCTTAAAATCATTTTATTAATTTGATCATCACCAAATATATTTTCTTCTAATTTTTTTATAAAAAACTGCTGTAAAAATTGGTCATCCCCCATTAAAAAATAAACAGGATCAACCTTCCCGTTTGAAAGCAGATTAATTGCTGCGTTATATTGTGTTATTTTTGAGTTAAAACTTGGCATTTTATGCGATAATCAAAGTAAATATTCCTAACAATAAACAATAATATGCAAAATAATAAAATTTTCCAGCCTCCAATAATCTAATTAGTATTTTTAAGGCAAAATACCCTGAAATAAATGAAACAACACTGGTTAAGATAATCGGTAACNTTATTGCANTATCAAATTCATATTGACTATCGATTGCAGTAATGATTATCGCGCCTAATATTGCTGGGATTGCTAGTAAAAATGAAAATTTTGCAGCTTCTTTGCTTGAAACACCAAAATATAACGCAGTTGAAATTGTCATTCCNGANCGGGATATTCCNGGTATTATAGCAAATGCTTGGGCTATGCCAATTAGCAATCCCTTACTAAAGTTAATTTTTTGATCTCTTTTTTTTGTAAAACTGGATAACAATAAAACTAANCCTGTTATAATCAATGCTATTGATACAGATTTTANTGATTCAAACATTTCAAGGATAAATGACTTAGCNAATAAAACAAAAATTATGGATGGTAGTGTTGCAANGATTAATAACAATATATATTTTTGTGTTTTATCTGATTTGAAATCAATGATTAGTTTTATGATTTCTTTCCAATAGATTAATACTATACTACATAAAGTACCAAAATGAGCAGCAACNTCAACAAGGTTNCCTGGTAAATTAATTTTCAACAAATGTTGGAAAATAACTAGGTGGCCAGAGCTACTAATAGGTAGAAATTCAGTTACGCCCTGAACAAGGCCAATAATTACGGCATCAATTAAGCTCATTTATTTCTCCACCCCATTATCGCCATCATCCTGCCTGAAGATTTACCTTCCCTGCGGTATGAAAAAAATTTATTTTCCTCGCAAAAGGTACAATTACTATCAATGAAAATATATTTCTGATTTAATCCTATCGATATTAATTCTTCGCGAATTGATCCTTTTAAATCTAAGTTGTATTTTGATTTACCCTTANAGACCAAGTATGTTGAATCAAACAATCCAGAGACTTCCTCACCAATTTCAAAACAACANTTACCAATTGANGGNCCAACTACTGCCATAATATTGCTGGGATTATTTCCTATTTCAATCATTTTTTTTAATGTAATCGAAGTAATTTTATTTGCTGCTCCTCTCCATCCAGAATGAANTAGNGCAAAATGATTTGTATTAATATTATATAAAAATATAGGGNCACAATCTGCAATTAATATTCCTAATCCAAAATCGGTTGAAGTACTAATAATTGCATCTGTATCATTATAAGACTTTGATTTATTTATTATTTTAACATTGCTTGAGTGAGTCTGATTAGGAAATATAAAAATTGATGGNTCTAGCTCTAATTGCNTAATNAATTCATTACGACTTTCTTCAATCGCATAATTTTTATCTCTTAAAGAAATGTATGCTTTTAAATTCTTTTGGCTAAAGAATTTGGAGTAATCAATATAATTCAATTATNCGATCTAAGGATTTTGNAGACTGACCGNAATTAGCGAATCAACTGTAAGCACNCCTGACTTAATTAAATCATTTCCATTAAAGTTAATCAGCTGAAATGCAGAATTAATATTATTATTCGTTATAGATGGGTANTAATTGAAACCTTCATCATTGTACATACCTATTTCTCTTAACGACTTATTGAAAGCTGCTCTAGACATTTCATTCATCTCTATATTTGTTAATAGCTTTGAACTATAATATCCCATTTGGTATTCAACTAAATTATTATGATAGATATTTATCGAATCTGATATAGAATTGAATAAACCTGATATAATTGACATCCCTTTTAAATGTGGTCCAATATTTTCTTTTGTAAGNATCTCTAGCTGCTGCCAGCTTGCATTTCCTACTATTTTTGTGTCAAAATTATACATTGGGATTTGAGGGCCAATATATTCTAAATCTTCATAATTAATGGGCAAATAAATTGCTTGGATAGTATTCAATAAAACTTTAGAGGAATCCGAAGATGTCATTTTTTTTGCTGTTGATTGAGGTAAATCAAAGAAATCATCAGCAGAAACATCAAATAATGCATCTAAGCTATCAATTTCCATTCCTAGNGCTTCGTCAAATATTTTTTCTTTTGTATCTAAGCTAAAGGCGACTTGACGCAAAAATNTAAACTGTCTACTTAGATTTTTCGGCTCTCCTTTATACCATTCAGTTGCAACTACATTTCCACCTAATCGATCAACCTCACTAATAAAAGCATCAATTTGAATCTCAGTATTTTTATCAGCAGGNGCTACAACGGCAATGCTATCGAGCCCTAAGTGTTTAACTATATATTGTGCTGCAATTTTTCCCTCTAATGAATAATTAGAACCAAGCAGAAAAGCTTTATTGTTTATTGTAGTTAGATCACCTTTTTGTTTACTTGTTAATAGTACAGGCAAGTCAGAATCGCTTATAGAGCTTAATAAGGATAAGGATGTTGTTTCGCTTGCAGGTGAAATTGATGCAATTAGCTGATCAATTTTTTCAAGCTCATTAATGATCTTAATAGCTTCAAAATCATCACTTCTTGTATCTCGCGCTAATATTGATAGNCTCTGATTATTATAATTAGAATTTTGCCCTTTTCTAAATCCATCCAAAAATGCNTTTCCTAATTCAGAATTCGATCCGGTTAGTGGTAGTGCAAGTCCAACCATCAATACTGGTGAAGAAGGCCTGTATGACTCCCTAAGAAGCAACTCGAATAGCTGGGAAAATTCATCAGATAATACTGATGGGTCTATTTTCACTAGAGTTAAAGCTGCGTCATCAGGCATGCCATCCATTATTTGTGAGTAAGCAATTGCCAACAGATGGATATTGCTAGATGCTAAATCAGTTTCCATGACTAATAATTCATCAAACAGCGTTTCGGGTAATTTTATTTTTATTAATTTTAAAAGTTTACTATCAATTTTGGCTCTATAGGTATAGTCATCNGATAGGCTTTTTGCTCTAGTATACATTCTATATGCTGATTCGTAATTTGCANTATTCACATACAAATCCCCTAAGCTTTCCATNGTATANTTAAGCACCTTACTTCTAGGGTAAGAAGAGAAGAAATTTTTCGCTGTTTGTTTTGCTTCAGTTGATTTATTTAATGCNATTTGAGATTTTAGCAATAACAATAGTGCTTCTTCATTATAAGAATCATAACCTGAGCTTATTATATCATTTAAGATTGTTTCGCTCGTAGCATATCTTCCTTCATTATAGCTAGATATTGCCTCTTTAAACTGTCGTTCTAATCTTTGATTTTGAAGCCAATTCTGAGCAAAGCANATATTAAATATCATAATTACTAATATATATTTTTTTCTATACATACTAGTTCAAATTTACATCATATANACTTATTTAATACAAAACTCAAAATGTAAGGGANTTTGTTTANAATTTTAGAGTTGAGTGGAGAGAGAATTAGTTAGAATTTTTTTTTGGTTGAGTAAGATAACCAATAATCCCAAAACAAACAGTTATAATACCAAGACTCAAAATGGGAAACCAATATTCTTCATTAAAAAATGAAACGGTGATATTTATAATACCACATACTATAAATACTATAACAATCCATGTTTTCAAAATTTTATACTCAATTGTTCCTAACTATGTCCAAAACTCATTCGACTGTAACGGAGTATCCGTAGCAATATTAATCTCCATTTTGATCTTTTGGTTTTCGCCAACCAAGCGCTGCACCAATTGCAACACCTACCGCTATCCATACTGGTTCATTTGTGGCGGCAAAAACTGCTGCCCCTATCGCAGTGCCAACACCAATCCAATTTCCAGCATTGTTAGAGTTTTTAGTATTTTTTAATCTGACCAAATGGGGTTGACTTCAACTACTCTACAGTGACGCTCTTTGCCAAATTTCTTGGCTGATCTATATCGCACCCTCTTAATACAGCTAAATGATACGCTAAAAGCTGGAGCGAAACAGATGCTAAAATAGGAAATACTTTTGGATGGGTTGAAGGAACATCAATTAAATAATCTGAAACTTTTTCAAGTTCGCTTGTTCGCTTATCAGTTACAGTAATAATCACACCTTTTCTTGCTTTCACTTCTTGAATATTTGATAAAACTTTATCAAAAGTATTATCGTGTGGAGCTAAACAAACTACAGGCATTTTTTCATCAATAAGAGCTATTGGTCCATGCTTCATTTCAGCAGCAGGATATCCCTCAGCATGAATATATGAGATCTCTTTTAGTTTTAATGCACCTTCAAGCGCTACCGGGAAATTCAACCCACGTCCTAGATAAAGAAAATTATCTGCTTTTACTGTTGATTTTGCAACTTTAAGTATTGCGTCAGAATTATTAAGAATAGTTTCAACTGAGCTACCAATATTTGTCAGTGCTTGAGCAAATTTTTGGCCAGTTGCTGGTGATAATCCACTTTTTCTTCCAAAGCACAATGAGAGCAAGAATAGAACGGCTACCTGGGAAGTAAATGCTTTAGTTGAAGCTACACCAATTTCAGGGCCTGCATGCGTGTATATTCCGCAATCAGTTTCTCTAGCGACAGAAGACCCAACCACATTGCAAATGCCAACTGTGAGCGCTCCATAGTCTTTAGCTTTTTTGATTGCAGCTAGCGTATCAGCGGTTTCACCAGATTGAGATATACCAATCACAACAGTTTTGTGGTTTACAATTGTCTTTCTATACCGAAATTCTGAGGCATGCTCCACATGNACAGGGATTCCTGCATATTCTTCAATCAAATACTTGCCCATTAATCCTGCGTGCCAAGATGTCCCGCATGCTGTAATATAAATCCTATGAGCATCCTGGATTCTACCCATTTGATCACTTATCCCNCCNAAATGAGCGGTCCCATCTTCTGGGTCAATGCGTCCNCGCATAGTATCTTGAATAGTAAATACCTGNTCNTGTATTTCCTTTAACATAAAATGCGGATACTCACCTTTTTCTATTTCTTCTATGCTAAACTCTATTTCNGTTGTTTCCCGGTTAACAACCGNATCATCTTTCATAGATCTGATAGTATATCCATTCTTAGAAATTGTCAANATCTCGGCNTCATCTAAGAAAATTACATTTCTTGTATGCTCAACGATTGGNGATGCATCGCTTGCAATAAAATATTCATTCTCACCTACCCCCAATACGAGAGGACTTCCATGTCTTGCGGCAACTAATTTTTCAGGTTCATCAGTGCAGAATGCAACTATTCCATATGTTCCAATTACCTGCTTTAACGCAGCTTCAACAGCTTGTTCAAAATTTAATCCATCAGCATAGTATATATCTGAAATTAAGTTAACAAGGGCCTCCGTATCAGTTTCGCTTTCAAAATTAAACCCTTTCCTTGTTAATACTTCTTTAAGGGTGGAGTAGTTTTCAATAATGCCATTATGGATAAGAAAAATTTTACCAGTCTGATCTTTATGTGGGTGTGCATTATTATCGTTTGGCTCTCCATGAGTGGCCCATCGTGTGTGACCGATACCGACTGAGCCTTGCAAGGGAGTTTCCTCAACTATTTTATCTAACTCACTAACCTTGCCGGCTTTTTTAATAGATTGTATTGAAGCGTTATTATCTATCAAAGCAATTCCCGCCGAATCATATCCTCGATACTCAAGCCGTTTTAACCCATCAATTAAAATAGGAACTGCATCTTTTTTTCCGTAATAACTAACTATTCCACACATGAATTTCTTTCATTAAATACTTCAAATTTACTCAATTAAACAACTAAACAGTTGTGATTTATATCAAGCTCTATTCCCACTCGATAGTCCCTGGAGGTTTAGACGTAATATCGTATACGACTCTATTAATGCCATTTACGGAATTAACAATTTTATTTGAAACCTTAGCTAGGGTTTTATTGGGGAATCTAAACCAGTCAGCGGTCATACCATCACTACTTGTTACTGCTCGCAATGCCAATAAATTTTCATAAGTTCTTTGGTCGCCCATTACGCCAACTGTTTTCACGGGAATTAGCACTGCAAATGCCTGCCATATTTTATCATATAAATCATCTTCATATAATGTATCAATGTATAATTGATCTGCTTCTTGTAGAATGTTAACCCGTTCTTTGGTAATATCTCCAATTATTCTTACAGCTAAGCCTGGACCTGGAAAAGGATGCCTTTGCACAAGATCATCTGGCAGTCCAAGCTCAAGCCCAACATTGCGAACCTCATCCTTAAAAAGCTCACGAAGAGGCTCTATTAATTTAAAATTCATATCCTCAGGAAGGCCTCCAACATTATGATGGCTTTTTATCGTATGGGATTTATGACCAGCGCCAACACCGCTTTCAATAACATCAGGGTATAAAGTACCTTGAGCTAAAAATTTGATGTCACCAAAATTTTTTGAAATTTTCTCAAATGATTCAATAAACTGATTTCCAATAATTTTTCTTTTTTCTTCAGGGTCTACAATATTTTTTAATTTAGAAAGAAAAACTTCAGATTCATCATAGCAGTTAATATTNAACCCTAAACCTTTTTTTAATGAAGAAATACATTTTTCAGATTCATTTTTTCNCATCAATCCGTGATCAATCAATACAGCAACNGATTGATCACCGATTGCCTTGTGAATCAGGGCAGCTGATACCGTNGAGTCTACACCACCACTCACTCCAATAATAAGCTTATCATCACCCACTTCATTTTTTATTTTTAATACTTGGTCATCAATAAAATTACTTGCCGTCCAATCTGTAGNGCATTTTGCAATATTAATTAAAAAATTTCTAAGGATATCGGATCCATATTCAGTGTGGGCGACTTCAGGGTGAAACTGAGTAGCAATTCGCGTAGAGTCATCGTTTGAAATTGCAGATATAATTTCATTAGAAGATCGTGCTAATACATTCCAGCCNGAAGGTAATTTAGTAACCTGATCCATGTGGCTCATCCATACATTTATTTTTGATGGAATATTTGAAAAAATTTCATGTGAACTATCAATAGATAATTCTGAAAAGCCATATTCACCTTTCTNTTTAGATTCTACAGAACCTCCATAGTTATNAGCTAGAAGTTGCAATCCATAACATATTCCAAAAATAGGAANTGGAAGATTTAATATTTTTGGATCAATAATTAATGCATTTTCTTCAAATACGCTAGAGGGGCCNCCTGATAGAATTATTGCTGCCGGTTTTGCGGCTTCAATCTCACCAAGTGTAATATCNTGTGGGACAATTTGAGAATAAATATTGTGCTCTCTAACTCGTCTAGCAATCAATTTTGTGTATTGTGATCCAAAATCAAGTATTATGACACCGTTTGCCTTCATATCGATTAATCAATCTCCCATTTATTTAATTCTTCCATAAAGTCATAATTTGTTTGNNCTGAATGAACNGGAGTAATGCTAATAAATCCATTTTTTACTGCAATTCTATCATAATCTATCGAAGTATCTGGGTCGTTGTGATCAGCTGTTAACCAGTAATATGTAGATCCTCTTACATTGTCAATTTTTTCAAATCGATCTGTAAAATACATNGACCCCTGTTTAGTTATTCTATANCCTTTAAACTCNTTTNTAGGAATACTAGGTACGGTGACATTCAAAAATGTATCCTTTGGTAATCCATATTTTAAAACAGATTTCACTACATCAATAGATGCTTTTTTAGCTCCAGTAAACTCAAAATCNCTTACGCCATCAAGGCTNACAGCAATGGAATTTATCCCTCTAAATGAACCTTCCCTAGCTGCAGACACAGTGCCAGAATAAACAATGCTCTGGCCAACATTTGATCCAGGATTGATGCCAGAAACTAATATATCAGGTTTTTTATCCATAACTACGCTTACAGCAAATTTTACTGAATCAGCTGGTGTTCCATTAATGGCAANNCCAGAAAGNCCNCAAGATAAATTAATTTNTTCAGATTGTAAGGGTCTTGAAATAGTAATCGCTTGCCCANCACCNCTATTTTCCGACTTTGGNGCNACCACAGTAGTTTCACCAATTTCAGACATTGCTTCCCAGAGAGCTTTTATNCCATCAGANAAAATACTATCATCGTTTACGATTAAAATTGAAGGGGANGGCATTAGGATAAAAAATCAATAAGGCTTGATAGCTTATTTTTCATTTCAACTCGGGGTACTATGTGATCAATAAAGCCTTTCNCTAAAAGAAATTCTGATGTTTGAAATCCCTCAGGGAGGTCTTCTCCGATTGTCTGCTTGATCACCCTTGG
Source organism: Fidelibacterota bacterium (assembly GCA_002717765.1). Next base: position 19,966 of record PBCB01000019.1, read on the forward strand.
ACCAGCAAATCCAATNAATGCTCCNGGCTCAGCTAAAATTATATCTCCTAGCATGCCAAAGCTTGCAGTGACTCCACCTGTAGTTGGGTCAGTTAAAATAGGNATAAATAGCCCCCCTTCNTCATGAAATTTAGCTAGCTTTGAACTGGTNTTTGCTAATTGCATTAATGATAAGGCTGACTCTTGCATTCTTGCGCCACCTGAAGAACAAATAAGAATAAAAGGTAATTTATTTTTTCTTGCTCTTTCAATGCACCTTGAAACAATCTCCCCAACAGCAGAGCCCATACTNCCTCCAATAAAGGAAAAATTCATAACACCAACAATTGCTTTATGCTTATTTATTTTCCCTTCAACACAACTTATTGCATCATTTTTCCCAGTTTTTTCTATCGCATTATTAAGTTGGTCGGAATATTTTTTTTCTGCGGCAAAATCTAGAATATCTAATGACTTTATATTGGTAAATAATTCCTTTGAGCTCTTGCCATCAATTAATAGATCAAAATATATTTCTGGGGTCATTCTAAAATGATGACTACACTGCCTACATACAAAAAAGTTTTTTTCTAACTCAGGTTTGTATTGTATCTCTGAGCAAGATGGGCACTTAGTCCACAGGCCGCTAGGAATATCTTTCTTTGTAGCATCTGGAGAAATATTTTTATCTTTTCTACTAAACCAAGCCATATTTCTTATTTCTTCTTAACATAAAAATAGCATTTGACCCATCAGAATANTATCTGTCTTTTCTATCTACNTCTTCAAAACCNAAATCTATATATAATTTTATAGCTGGCAAATTAGCTTCTTTTACCTCTAAAAAAACATTAGTATCGTTCTTATCTTTCTCTAATATTTTCATAAGGAGAAATCTTCCATAACCTTTATGTTGGTATGGAATATCAATAGCGAGATTAANAATGTGATTATCATCGAAAATTTTTCTCTGAAATATATAGCCAATTATTTTNTTATTAATTTCAAGAACTGATACTTCGGAATGCTCTTGATCTTTTAATTCTGATTCAATTAANTCAATTGACCAATAGTCGTTGAAAACTTTTTCTTCAATATAATAGATTTCNTTTAAATCATTGATAGTTGCTAGTCTAATATTCATTTTAACCTAGCTCAAACGGAGAAATATAATTGGAGGCTAATGTATACGGTTCATTCAATCGCCATATGTCATAATTTTTTATTGCTAATTTTCCTACCATAGCTGCGGAAGGATGTACGGATGGATAATTCTTGGAGTCTGATAAATTATCACAACCGTAATGAACAGCATTTTGACTATGATCTAATTCTTTCCAGNTAATAGCCTTTGGATCTTTTGCAGGTATTCTATTNATAAATCTTTGGAAATAAACAATATCTCTATGNGAGTACAAATATACAAAATAATCATNNAATTTAATTNTNGGATCATTTGCAATGACTTGTAATGTAGGCACAGGAACTAAAGGAATACCTAATGCATACGCNAGGCCTTTCGNAAAACCCAATCCGATTCTTAATCCTGTAAATGATCCAGGGCCAATAGATATTGCGATTGCATCAATAATGTCTTTATTAAACGTAGGTGTTTTTTGGATTTCTTCATAAAAAATGGGTAATTGCTCAGAATGCTTTTTTGGAATTGATTTTTCTATTAATATTTCACATTTATCTTGGTAGAAGAAAGAAATTCCACACCAATCAGTGGTAGTATCAATTGCTAACAGATTCACGTATCACTCTACTATTTTTACAAGTCTATTTTCGGGAAATTTTTGATCCCGATCAAAATAAATAAACATCCAATCATCAATCCAAAGCTCTTTTATTCGGTCTGCCCACTCAATTAAAGTAACCCCATTATCACAATTGAGAAAGTTTTCTCCTCCAATATTAAGAAAATCAGTAGAAGAGTCTAAGCGATAACAGTCAATATGATTAAGGATCCTATCTCCATAATATTCACTAACAAGTTTAAATGTTGGAGAGATTATTGAATCATGAATATTCATACCCAACGCAAAGCCTTGACTAAAAGTTGTTTTTCCAGTCCCAAGATTGCCAATTAAAGCAATAATTGTTCCATCGGGAACTTTTTGAGCTAATTCTGAGGCAAATTCTTTTGTCTCTTCGGGTGATTTAAATATATAATTTTTCATTTTGGTTTCATTGTAAAAATTGGAACCAACATTTCCTCGATCGATACTCCACCATGCTGAAAGCTGCTTTGAAGAAGTTTCTTATATTTTCTTTGTTCATTGGGATATAAAAAAAAGAAATTTTGCTTTGCAATTAAATAATTGATTCTTGCTCCAAGGTCTGGTAGTCTGTAATCCTTTAAATTTCT
>PBCB01000020.1 GCA_002717765.1 Fidelibacterota bacterium
GGTATTGATGAAGCTGGTAACGAATTATTAGATGAAAAAGTTATTGATTTAATAAAACCTTTAGATATTAAGAAAACGTCAACTAAAACAGAAATCTACGATTTACCTGACACAAGAGGACAAGGGAAATTTTATCATGGTAGTTCACAAAATCCAAGCGATCTATACTTTTATAAAATTGGATCAAGAAAGCCTGCAAAATTAACTAGATCCATGAATCCATTAATAGATCAAAAACATCTAGGTAAAGCTAAGATAGTTAGATTTAATTCACTCGATGAGCTTGAAATTCCAGCAATCTATTATAAGCCACCCCAGTCCAATAGAAACAATAAAGTTCCTGCACTAGTAAGGGTTCATGGTGGACCTGGAGGTCAAGCTAGAGTTGGCTATCGCGCTTCAACGCAATTCTTAGTAAACAATGGCTATGCAGTTTTAGATATTAATAATCGGGGAAGTAGTGGTTACGGCAAGACATTTCAAACATTAGATGATCAGGCTCATGGTAAAGGTGATCTAGATGATTGTGTAGCCGCAATAGATTGGTTAAAAAGTCAAAATCACATCGATGGTGAAAGTATTGGCATACTAGGTGGTAGTTACGGGGGATATATGGTTATGGCTGCAATGGCATTCAGGCCGGAAGCTTTTGATGTTGGTGTTAATATTTTTGGCGTGACTAATTGGGTCAGAACACTCAAAAGTATACCACCATGGTGGGAAGCAGCTAGAGAGTCTTTATATAAAGAGCTAGGAAATCCTTTTACTCAAGAAGATTATTTGTATTCTATTTCACCTTTATTTCATGCTGAAAATATTAAAAAACCGGTTCTAGTATTGCAAGGGGCAAATGACCCAAGAGTATTACAGGTTGAATCGGATGAAATGGTTGAAGCAATCAAAAAACAAAATGTTCCTGTGGAGTATGTAGTATTTCCTGATGAAGGGCATGGATTTAGTAAAAAGAAAAATCAAATTACTTCAAACGAAACTATACTCACTTTCCTAGATAAATATTTAAAATAGAAGAAACTGCGTGAGGCTCATAACCCGATGGGTGTTGTGTAAGTATAATATTAATTATATAGAATAAATGAATACAAAATCATTAATGACCTCAAGCGCGATAATATTAGCTCTGATAGGAATTAGCCTAATATTTTTTCCAAAAGAAATATTAGATTATTTTGAATTGAGTACATCAGACACTCTTGAATTATTAATGCAAATTATTGGATCTTTCTACTTTGCTTTTGCAATGCTTAATTGGATGTCTAAAGGAAGTTTGATTGGTGGAATTTATAATCGTCCGATAGCTTTAGCTAATTGGGCACATTTTTTCATTGCTGGACTTGCCTTAATTAAAGGAGTTTTGGCTAATCCAAGTCTCTCATACGTAATTTGGTCAATCGCAATTATTTATTCAATTTTTGCAATACTATTTGGAATTGTGTTATTCAAACATCCTGTTAGTGAAAACAAAATAAATAATAAATGAAAGTATTTGGTACGGGATTTGGGCGGACAGGGACAATGTCGCTGAAAATTGCATTGGAAAAACTAGGATTTGGTCCTTGCTATCATATGACTGAAATAGTAATACGCCCATCACACATTAAAAAATGGCATAATATTTCAATTGGCAATAAACCCGAATGGGATCAATTGTTTAATAATTTTAATTCAGGAGTTGATTATCCAGTATGCCTCTTTTACAAAGAATTATCTAGAAAGTATCCTGATGCAAAATTTATTTTAACTATGAGGGATTTTGACGCGTGGTACAAAAGTACCAAGAATACTGTTTATACTGTTCCTACAATGTTACCAGACTGGTTTCAAAAGTTAATTCTCCCTCTTAAAAGATTAATAACAATGCAAGATAACTTAATTTGGAGTGGATTATTTAAAGATAATTTTTCAGATAGAAAATCAGTTCAGATTATTTATAATAAACATATTGAGGATCTTAAAAAAACAATACCCTCTGATAGACTATTGCTATACTCTGTGGATGAAGGGTGGGGGCCACTATGCAAGTTTCTTAATGTTGATATACCAGATAATATTCCATTTCCAAAAGTAAATGACACCAATGCGATACTTCGTAATTTTGCTATTATTAAAACGATTCCATATATATTGATTTTATCAATTATTGCTCTTTTATATTTCTTTTATATAAAAATATTTTAAGATAATAAGATTATTTGTTCTTAAAATATTTTCTTAACCCAGCCCATGAGCAAATCACACATTCTTCTAGATCATGATTTCTAGCAGGACAATGTTCACGACCAAAAAATATTAATTGTAAATGGCGCTTATTCCATAGTGAATCTGGCCATAATTTTTTTAAATCCCTTTCAGTCATTTCAACATTCTTTGCCTTGGACAGACCCCATCTTTTAGCGAGGCGATGGATATGGGTATCTACAGGAAATGCTGGAATCTCATACCATTGCGACATCACAACGCTTGCAGTTTTGTGCCCAACTCCAGCCAAGCTTTCAAGGAATGCCCAATCAGCTCTTAATCCACCTGCATCAATAATTTGNTGCGCCATCTTTTTTATATTTTTTGCTTTAGTTGGTGCTAATCCAATTTCTTTAATCAAATTCTGAATTGTATTTACATCAATCAATACCATTTTTTCAGNAGTATCTGCTTTATTGAATAGGGCAGGGGTAACTTGATTCACTTTTTTATCAGTGGTTTGAGCAGAAAGCATTACTGCAACAAGCAAGGTGTATGCACTAGAATGTTCAAGAGGTATTGGAGTTGTAGGGTATAACTCATCTAGAATAGCACCAATTTTTTTTGCTTTTTCAGACCGGTTCATTAATTACACTACTATAAAGTTGTTAAAGATTATTAATTGATAAAATAAAGATACTAATAAGTTAGTCTTTCATTAATAAATTTATTTTATTAAAACTGAAAAAAATNATACTACACTATTGCATTAATAAGTAAAGAGGAAATTTGGAAAGATCCGCAATAATTATCACCACTCTCATTGTATATAAGTTATTATTGATTTTTATTGGGTGGTCAACTCGCAAAAAAAATATAACGATTGAAGATTATTTTGTTGGTGGAAAACGATTAGGCCCTATTATCACATCGATAAGCTATTCGGCTAGTAATTCATCTGCTTGGACCTTACTTGGCGTTAGTGGAATAGCGTTTTCACAAGGCGTTTCAACTATATGGCTTGTAATCGGAGTGGTGGTGGGTATGTTTATATCTTGGCTTAAAGTTGCACCAGCTATTTTAAGCATAACTAGAAAAAATAATTTGATTACGATACCTCAGTTAATTTCAAATGATTATAATGATAAAGATAAAAAATACATATTATTTGTTTCATCATTNATTATCATCTTTTCATTCACATTTTATATTGCTTCACAATTCCAAGGTGCGGGAAATGCGCTAAATGATACTTTTGGAATCAGTATTGTAGAAAGCATTCTAATTAGTGCAATCGTGATTTACTTTTACACTTACATGGGTGGATATCTAGCTGTAAGTATTACCGATACAATTCAAGGTTTTTTAATAGCATTTACTGCTGTAGTGATGCCTNNTATGGCGATTATAAAACTGGGCGGTATTTCAGAACTCATCAAACACTTTGCAACTGTAACCCCTGAATTTAGTAGCCTAACTGCTGGAAACATAGGTATGACCGCATTAGGATTAATCATTGGACACCTAGGAATAGGTTTAGGTTATTTTGGCCAGCCNCATTTGCTATCACGATTTATATCAGTTAAAGATCAAGATACTTTATCAACATCAAGGACATATGCCCTNATTTGGTTTTGTATTGTATTCNTGGGAATGTGGCTACTAGGAATTANAGGNCATTTTATGATTGCAGATTTAAGCAATAATGAAAATATCTTTTTTAGACTATCTAATGAAATATTTCATCCTGCTNTCCAAGGTGTATTACTTGCAGCTGTGATATCTGCGATCATGTCTACTGCAGACAGTCAAATATTAGTTTGCTCATCATCAATTAGCCTTGACCTTGGGATGAAAGAAAGCTCTTTAAAGATTTCAAGAATAATAACCGGTGTTGTTATATTAATTTCAGCTATGATTGCAGTTCTAATACCTGAAAAAATATTTAGTAGAGTGTTATTTGCTTGGACTGCAATGGGTTCATCGTTTGGACCCGCTGTGATTTCTAAAATAATGAAATGGAATATTAGCTCACAACATCTACTTTTTTCTATTATACTAGGTTTTGTATTAGCGGTACTATTTTTTATTTTGCCTAATACTCCTGGAGATTGGCTAGAAAGAGTAGTCCCATTTATGACAAGTTTAATTTTGATTTATTTTTTCAAAAAGAATTAACTGTATTATTAGTGAGCATACTTCAATCTAACTTTAACCTTCCTTGTGGAGCACAAATAAAAAATAGAATCGGCAAATCCGCGATGACCGAAAGAATTGCCGATTCAAATAATTTNGTAAGCGAAAAGCACCTTAATCTTTACAAAAGGTGGTCTGAGAGCGAATGCGGACTATTGATTTCAGGTAATGTAATGGTTAATAGATATAATATTGAAGGCGCTGGGAATATTATTATCGATCAAAAGAACTATAAAGATCAATTAAAAACCTTAAAAAAATGGACAGAAATTGGAACACGAAATCAGACTCATTTTTGGATTCAATTAAGTCACGCAGGAAGNCAGACTCCTGGTGAAATAAACAATAGACCCATGGCTCCCTCAGCAGTACCACTTAAAATACCTGGTAGAAAATATGGAGTGCCTATNGCGATGTCTGCACAAGATATAAATGACACTATTGAGCAATTTGTTTTTGCCGCAAAGGTCGCTCAAGATGTAGGCTTTACTGGAATTCAGCTTCATTCAGCGCATGGATATTTATTATCTCAATTTTTATCGCCAAATATTAATTTAAGAGATGATGAGTGGGGCGGCTCAATTGAAAATAGATCGCGACTTCTAATTGAGATTATTCGTAGGTGCCGTAAAGAGCTTGNCAATGATTANCCTATATCTGTAAAACTAAACTCAGCAGATTTTCAAAAAGGAGGTTTTAGCGATTCCGAATCGATTGCAGTAGCAAAAATGCTCAATAAAGAAAAAGTGGATTTATTGGAAATTTCAGGTGGAACCTATGAGCAGGCAAAGTTTTTAGGGTATGATAAATTAAGCGTGAACCCTAAAAAGAATTTATTTCTAAATCGCAGTACAGTTGCTAGAGAAGCTTACTTTTTATCTTACGCCCAGAAAATATCATCGGTGTGTTCAACCCCATTAATGGTTACTGGTGGTTTTCGTACAAAAAAGGGCATGGATTCTGCGCTTTCTAGTGTTTGTCAAATTGTTGGCGTTGCCAGGCCTCTTTGNACAGACCCTCTAGCAGTAAAAAAACTTTTATTACGCAAAATAGAGATATTACCTATNTTTGAAGATAAGCTGTCAATTGGCAAAAAATGGCTTTCGATCAATAGCCCGATCACAATAATAAAAGCTTTGAATGCATTAAGCATCATATCTTGGTATTATGTACAATTGAGAAGAATGGGTGACGGTTTANATCCAAACCTTAAGCTAAAATCTCTAAGCGCATTGTTGATAAATGAAAAACTTGAAAAAAAATCCATAAAAATCTATCAAAATCGCATTAAAAATGGTTAAAATTAACTACCGTGTCTGTTAAATCTGAAATCTGGAAGATAATTGGTTGGATTGGCGCAAGCCTTGTTGTATTTGGATACTACCTGAATGCAAATGGCCTAACTATCTCTTGGATAATATGGATAGCGGGTAATTTGATGGTTGGAATGTATTCATTAACTAAAAAGGCCTATTCTACCGCAGTGATGTCATTTATCATCACATTAATGAATATTTATGGATATTATAGNTGGATTAAATGAAACCNTTGACAAAGCCCCAAGATTTTCCATCAGCCACCAATTTTAGCTATTTAAATGCTGCTAATGTATCGCTGATGTTTAATGGAGCAGAGGAGAAGATTCATGATTGGTTTAGCGACCTATCTAGGAATGGTAGTAATAATTTTACTGAGGAAGTAGAAGAGGATGTTTTTAAAGCTTTACANCGAGCTGCTGCAGAGCTTATCAATGCCGAATCAAGTGAAATTTCAGCAGGATCNAGNGCTACAGAGTTACTTAGCTCACTAGCTTGGGCTATTTCTCCAAAAAAAGGAAAAAATATAGTAAGTACCTCTTCGGCTTTTCCAAGTACNGTATATCCATGGATGCGCGTTATTAAAAGCACNCGNGCTGAANTGCGACTTGCGGATGCAGTGAACGGATTTACCTCAATTGATGATATAAAAAAATTGATTAATAAAGAAACTGAGGTTGTATGTATATCGCATACGGAGTACAGCAATGGACAAACTTATGATTTAATTCAGCTAGCTGAGATAGCCCACCAAAATGATGCTATTTTAGTGGTTGATGCAACACAATCAGCGGGTGCAATTCCAATTGACGTCAAGCAATGCCCTATTGATGTTTTAGTGAGCGGTGCCTATAAATGGCTGTGTGGGCCTTTTGGATCTGCATTTATGTATATTAGACATAATCTTGTAAATCAACTAGAACCTGGATTGGTAGGGTTTCGAAGCCATAATAATATGTGGGATTTAGATGCCGCTAGAATCCGCTACAAAAATGATGCTTCNAGATTTGAGTTTAGTACGACTGCTTTTGGCTGTGCTATTGGATTAACGCAATCGATTGAATACTTAAATGCAATTGGTAGTAATAAAATATATGATTATAATTTATTTTTATCNGATTGTTTAATTGAAGGGCTAAAAAAACTTGATGCAATTATCACTTCACCCTTAAAGCAAAAGGAAAGGTCGCCAATTATTACAGCGCATTTTAAAAATATTGATTCCGTCCAACTGATTAAAGCATTAAAATCTGCCAAGGTTTTTGTTTCTAGTAGAAAAGAATCAATTAGATTTTCACCTCATCTCTACAACTCAAAAGAGGATATAGAATTGGCCATTTCAACTATTGGAGAAAATATATAATGATGACTGAGAAAAATGNCTCACCTGGCCCATATAAAAAAATATCACCNGGCTATATGTTGCTTTTATTGGTTTCAACTTTCTTATTTTCAATTCTTTATCATAGCGTTGCGTTGCTTTTCAATAATAACCCGATGCCCTTATTCGATTATATTGTATTTACATCGATATTAGTCATATTAATTACTGGTGGATATCAATTATTTTTTTGGGTACAGAATAACAATTATTTTTTTAAAATTAAATGCTTTGCGACGAANCTGGATGACTTGATCCCATTTTGGCCGATATGGATTTGGCCTTATAGTTTTTTATATTATATCATGATTGGAATGATTGCAATACAGATAGGATCGATTCAAGAAGGCATGTATTTAGCTTTTGGAGGGCTCATACTTCTCTTGATCCAATGCATTTGTTTTCTTCTANTNCCATGCAAAGTTCCAGATAGTTATAGAGATTATGAAGTGAATACTTTATCAAAGCGATATTTGAATTTTGTACAGCAATTAGATAATGGGCGTAATTGTTTTCCTAGTATGCATAATTCTGTGGCAGTTTACGTTGGCCTGTTTCTGATTCCATCAATTGGAGTATGGAGCTACATATTTATTGCTACAATTGCCATTTCAACAGTGCTGGTAAANCAGCATACCATTATTGATACCGTGCCCGGGCTTGTGCTTGGCTGGGGCATATTTANCTTATTGGAAAATTTTATCTTTTAAAAAATGAATTTCTTATGTTAAAAAAATACACTTATTGTATAATAATAATTTGTCTTTTCAATATTAGCGCAAGATCACAATCAAGCGTTGAACAAAATTACAATCTCCAGTTGTCTCAGNTCNCTGATGATAATATAGCTATAGATGGATATCTTGATGAAGATGTTTGGAGCAATGCAATGATCGTTAGTGGTTTCAATAATTACCTGCCAGTGGANGGGGGACTTGCTGAGGATGATGCCAAGGTTTATGTTTGGTACAGTACCGAAGCCATTTATTTTGGTGTGGTTGCCAATGAAGTGCATGGTGAGGCTCGTTCTACTCTTGCTGATAGAGACAAGCTTGATAGCGATGATTACATCATGATAATTCTAGACACCTATAATGACCAAAGAACCGCATACGCGTTTGCCGCAAACCCCATCGGTCAGCAATCTGATGGGACAATCACGGATAATGTGCCAGATAGAAAAGCCTCTATGCCTTTTAGAGTTGATAAGAATCCAGATTACGTCTATACATCTAAAGGTAGAATAGTAGAAAATGGATACATTTTAGAAATTAAAATTCCTTTTAAAAGTTTACGTTATAATAATAATAGTATTCAAAGTTGGGGCTTCAATGTCTTAAGGAGGGTGCAGCACTCACGCTATTGGCTAGCACTGACTTCAGTTAAGCTAGGTGAAGCTTCTTTTTTAGCTCAAAATGGCCAATTAACAGATATTAAGAATCTGAAAACAAAACGACTTTTCGATATTAATCCCGAATTAAGAAGCGCAATGAATAGGGATTCAGATTCAGATANTTTTACATCTCAAACAGAGGATCCATTGGGTATTAATATTAGATATGGTCTTTCATCCAATACGGTTTTAAATGCAACCTTAAATCCTGACTTCTCTCAGATTGAAGCTGACGTTGCTCAAATAAGCTATGAGCCTAGGCGCGCATTGTTTTACCCTGAAAAACGNCCATTTTTTTTAGATGGAATTGAATTCTTTTCCAGCCCTACCAGATTGATCCATACTCGAAAAATTGTCAATCCTATTGCATCNACAAAAATAACAGGTAAGATTGGTGCTAATTCCATAGGTGTNATTTCTGCTGCTGATAATTCAGGNCCTTCTATAAGCAAAATGGATGCTGCGGTTGTTAATGCGCTTAGATTTAAACGAGATTATTCAGAACAAAATCATATGGGCATTGTTTATACAGATAAAACAGATAATGATTGGTCAAATCGCGTGTTTGCCGTTGATGGAAAATTAATATTAAATAATAAATACTCCTTTCAAGGTCAAGGTGGATTCAGCGTAACAAATAGCACAGANAATACTGGAATTCTTGCGCCAATGTGGAATGTCTCTGCGAATTCCTCTACTAGGGAATGGTCGCACTCCTTTAGCTCTACCGCTTTTCATAGTGAATTTAATCCAGCGCTTGGCTTTATAAGCATAGGGGACTATGTTACCGTTGCTGCAGGTACGCGTCGCACTTTTTATGGATCTAAGGGNAAGACAATAGAAAAATTTACCTTAGGGTATAGGCATACGCATAATTGGAACTATGACCNCTTTGTTAAAGGTGAAAAACCTCTAGACTGGAGAAGTTACCCTACTTTTTCATTTAACTTTAAAGGGGGATGGGGCTTGAATACCTTTATATGGTATGAATCCTTTGGTTTCTCTGAAAAAACATANCAATCTTACTATATTAAGGATGGTTCTGACTATAAACGATTTACAGGAAGAGACGCATTGATTAACCTTGGCTTTATGACAACGCTTCAATTTCCGCAATTGGATTCATTCTCAGGTAGTCTAAAAATTGGATACGGTAGAGATCCTAATTATGAAGAATGGGCACCAGGTGATATTGAATTAATTGAAATGAAAATGCTTTGGAATCCTTCTGATCAGCTCAGAGTTAATTTCAGGCTCAATCAACAAAAAAATAAACGCCCAACTGATGGTACATTAGTGTCATCAGGAACTGTGCCAAGATTAAAAGTTGAATACCAGCTGACCAAAAGTCTTTTTCTAAGGTTTGTTGGTCAATATAATTCATCCTATAGAGATAGCTTAAGAGATAGTTCTCGAGATGGATTGCCAATTTATGTAAAAAATTCGGATGAAACTTTTACCAGGCTAGNTAGAAAAGAAAGTAATAATATTCAAACAGACTTCCTTTTTTCTTATAGGCCAACACCTGGGACTTTAGTATTTATTGGATACGGCGCTGCGCTAAGTGAGCCTGAGCAATATCNGTTTCGCTCAGTACAACGACAGTCCGATGGATTCTTTATTAAATTGAGTTATTTATATCGATTGTAGCCCATGCATTTTTTATTTCCAATATTATTATTATCCCTATTGGGATGCAGTATTCAAAATTCAAAAAACAATGCTATTCACACATCCGCCGCAGAACTGAACTATCAGAAATATTTTAAAAGAAATTTAAATAATATTGATTTGATTGAGGGTATTTGGTATGAATATGCTGTAGGTAGCTTGTATAAGGATAGATTGTTATTGCAGAGAATACGCGAGCCAAATCGAGCAACGTGGATTATAATAAAAGATAAAGATTCAAAACGGTATAATGTTTTGAATGCGAATGGTAAAGATAATTACTACAATGCATCCTTTAAGCCAACAAGTAATAAAGACATTTTTTCATTTGATTGCGATATTAAAGGTACACAAACAAAGATATCATCTAAGGCAAGAATCATTGAAAAAAATCAACTAGAGATGGAATACGATGCACCTAAAGCTTTAATCAGTGAAAATTATGATCAATTAGATGGCGATGTAGTACTGCACTGGAAGATAGAGTGGATTAAATCGTTTCCCAGGAACTAGAAACGGCAATCTTATAATTACATATGTCAAAAATAATAAAATCAAAATTATCTCGTAGGTCTTTTATTCAAAAAAGCGCCGCTGGTTTTGCAGCAGGAATTGGTACTATTTATGGAAAATCGAATATTCAAAAACCACAATATTTTTCTACCCCNAATAGTATAAATGATAATAATTGGTCAGCGATACGTTCCCATTTTATTCTGAATGATGGGGTGACCTATATGAATAATGCTAGCTTAGGTATGCCACCAATTGAAGTTGTTGATAGTGTCAATAAAGGGTATGAGGCTATTTCTAAAGACCCTCTTCATGGAAAACATAAATTGCAAGAAACTATAAAGAGCAATGTAATGCCTGCCCTTGCTAAGGTATTTGATGTGAAAACTGATGAGCTGGTTTTGACTAGGAATGCTTCAGAAGCATTGTTTTTACAGACTTCAGGATTNGCNCTGNATGAGGGTGATGAAGTGATCATTTCAACCCAAGAGCATCCCGCAGCTCTAAAGCCTTGGATGCATAGAAAAGCAAAAGACGGGATTAAGATAAGGCCAATTTTTATACCTAGTCCATTGGTTAGTGAAAATGATGTAGTAAGAAGATTTTCTAATGCTATTACTTCAAAAACAAAGGCGATTTCATTTTGTCATGTTACAAGAGGAGGACACAAATATCCTGTTAAAAAAATATCACAAATGGCAAGAAAAAAAGATATTATCACTCTTGTGGATGGCGCTCAAGCAGTGGGGCAATTTCCAATAGATATTAATGATTTAGGTTGTGACGCTTACTCAGCTAGTCTGCACAAATGGATCTTAGCACCATCTGGAACAGGTTTTTTGTATGTTAGAGAAAATTCAAAGGGTTATTTTGATTCACCATTTGACCCAGACGCATCAAGTATTCAAAGTTTATTTAACCCGCCGGGGACTAAAGACCTGCCTGTGCGTACAGGCATAGGNAGTGCGTTAAATTTTATTAATAAAATTGGAATAAAAAATATAGAAAGACGATGCCGATCTCTTTCAAACTATCTAAAAAATGGTTTGAAGAAAATTGATGGAGTAACATTGCTTAGTGGAAAGACACCAAATTTATCGGCACCGGGATCCACTATTTTTGAAAAAAAGAACCTNGATGCTGTTGATTCAGTTACTTTGTTTGAAAAAAGAATAAAGTATCATATTGATGAACACCAAAGGGATGGACATAACGCAATACGGATCTCAACTCATTTTTATAATTCAAAAGAACAAATTGATTTACTGTTGAATGAGTTATCAATAATATAAATTATATTTATGAAAAGAAGGAAGTTTATATATAAGGTTTGCAGTGCATCTGCTGCATGTTCAATTCCAATGGTNTTGACTACACTTCAATCTTGNACTAGCTATAATAGCGAAGATGACCCTNATAATGTTGAAGTGAACCCAATTGATGAAAATCTAATTGAATTTGATTTGAATGATACTAAATATGCAGCTCTAAAACAGATTGGTNCCTCCATTGTAACAATGGCATCAGATTTTGACAAGGCAGGATTAATATTCTTTCGTCAAAATCAGANTACATTACTTGCCTTTAGCAGAAAATGTCCTCATGCAGGTAGTGCAATCGATCCGTTTATAAGCGGTATTTCAACGTGCCCCAACCATGGTGCTAAATTTCGAACGGATGGTTCTGCAATATCTGGCCCAACAAATGCAAGTTTAAAGCAGTATACTACCAAGATTAATGGATCAATNGTAACAGTAACCAAATAACTTTTTCTAAATATTTACTCGTTTACAAGATAAGATGCTNAATATTATTTCAATCTTTATTTTTATAAATAGTATAATTTTATGTCAACATTATTCTTATTCTGATGCATCACCTGATGGTATTGGAAAAATATACCATGAAAGAGAAATTAGTAAAGTAATGGGCCACCTAGGCGCTCCATGGCTTGAAAGATATAGTCGCAAGAATGAAGAAAAGCCAGACTTAGCTGTAGATCTTTTGCAATTAAAAAAAGACATGGTTGTAGCAGATTTGGGAGCGGGAACAGGCTATTTTACCTATAGAATGGCTCAGAAGTGCAGTATCGTTTATGCAGTTGATATTCAACAAGAAATGTTGGATTTAAATGCAAAGCAAATGAAGAAAAAGAATATTAATAATGTTAAATTTATTCTAGGCACAAAGGATAAAACGAGATTACCTGCAAATTCTTTTGATCTGGTGCTGCTAGTTGATGTATATCATGAGCTTGAATATCCTTATGAGATTATGAAAGATATCAAGCAGTCATTAAATGATAGCGGAAAGGTTGTATTATTAGAATACAGAAAAGAGGATCCAAATGTTCCAATTAAGCCTTTGCATAAGATGAGTATTGATCAAGTAGTTAAAGAAATGAATTTTATAGGTCTAAATCTTCATTTAAATATTAAAAAACTTCCAAGACAGCACATGCTAGTCTTTTCTAAATCATGAAGCTGAAACTTTTTCCATTAGGTCTCGTTGCCTACCCATCCAAATATATCCCTTTGCATATTTTTGAAGAACGCTATAAGAACTTGATTAATGAATGCATTGATAAAGAAAGTGAATTTGGTATTGTTTACCAAGATTCCAATGGTCTTGCCAAAATCGGCTGTACTGTAGTTGTAAAAGAAATATTGAATAGATATTCAGATGGACGAATGGACATAGTAAGTGAAGGCAAAAAGATATTCAGGCTAGATAATCAATCGATCAAAAATAAACTTACAATTGGAGAAGTTAGTTACTTACCCAATATAAAGCCTCTTTCTAGAGGCAAATTTGAACCCTTAAAAGAGAAATATTTGCAATTATTAATTATGTTAGGATTAAAAGAGGATATCAGCCGACACTTGGAAAAAACAAAAACATTTGAGCTTTTAGAAATGATGCAATTATCGCCNGAGTTTGAGCTAGAGCTTATTTCGCTTAATTCTGAATTACAAAGAGTTGAAATTTTACATACTTTTTTTGATTCTCTGCTGAAACAATCCAGCTTATTCAATTCTGATGAAAGATTTTCGACATAGTGATAATCAATACCTCTTATTATTAACAAATAATTATTAACTTTTACTACAATATTCATCAATATATAATAGGCTTTATATGATAACAGTACTATCTCCAGCAAAAAAATTGTCAGAAGAATGCACTGCTACTGAATTTAATTATACTCAGTCAGCTCATCTGAAGAGAACAAATGAGCTTGTTGACCAATTAAAAAATTATGAACCACCTCATTTGCAAGACCTTATGGGTATTAGTGAAAAGCTTTCAGTTTTAAATTGGGAGAGATATCAAAGTTGGAACCTTCCATTTAATACAAGTAATTCAAGACAGGCTCTTTTTACCTTTATGGGAGATACATATACCGGACTAGATGCTGAATCTTTAAGTGAAGATGATATTGCTTTTGCTCAAGATCATACCCGAATCCTTTCAGGCTTATATGGACTATTGAAGCCGCTGGATTTGATTATGCCTTATCGCTTAGAAATGGGAACCAAATTAGAAAATAACTCTGGAAGCAGTCTTTATGAATTTTGGGGAAACAGTTTGACAAAATATTTACAGGATGAACTATCTTCGCATAGTGATAAGTATATAATTAATTGTGCCTCAGTTGAATACTTTAAGTCTATTGATAATAGCTCGCTAGAAGCTCAGGTAATAACTCCTGCATTTAAAGAGATAAAGAATGGCAAACCTCGAATCATTTCATTNTTTGCTAAAAAAGCTAGAGGGATGATGGCAAGATTTATAATTCAGAATCAAATCAATAANATAGATGATATTAAACAATTTGATTTAGGTGGCTACCAATATAATCAAGATCTATCGCAAGATTTTGAGTTTGTATTTACTAGAGTTCAGGCTTAGTTGTTTATTTTACATTTTTGATTAATCGATCTNTCCTGCCAACTATTTCTACTGCAGCACGATCGGTAAATTGATTAATAATTAAGTTATTATTTTTTTTCAATTTAATAGAGATACTTCCATCAAGATATTCTTGAACTTTTGGAACCATATCAATTTTATCAGGAGCGTAGAGGAGACCNCTTTTTTTACCTGGGCTAATTTCAAGTTCTAAATCAAAACCTCCTTTTTTTAAGTGCCATTTTAAGGTTTGATTATTTAATTCAATTTTTGCAATCTTTGAAGAATTATATGTTGTAAATCGATAAAGTTTACCACCGTGCTGAATTCCGATTATAAAACCAGAAAATTCGTAATTTCTCCATGGGATAGTAGCGAGCGATACNGAGACACTTATTATTGAATTCTCAAAATAGTTTGATTGCGCCCATATCCAATCTTTTGGAAAATTTCTACCCCAGTCTTTTTCTATATAACCACGACCCTTATTAAAATTTATATCATTATCATTAATAACCAGAGATCCATCTAAGCGATGATCCATACTCAGTATACCATGAAAACATTCCATTGTGGGTAGGTAGCCGTACCAACCCATACATCCACGCTCCAATAAAGTTACAGGCCAAGGCTTGAGGTCGTTTGCAGCGATATCGCCATATACTTTTACTCGTTCATTTTGAAAGTTTAAGCTAACCTTATTTAATGAAAAGAAATTATTACCTAGTTGCAATTCNTACGAGTTTGGGTTGCATTGAAAATCATTTACATCATAAGCGATATAATCAACCTGTCCGCTAGATCCCTGATAGAGCATTAAAAAAGCTGTTTCATTATCATTTTCCCCGCTCCTATAGATTCCTGGTATTATAACAATTGTCTTACCATTAGCACATGACATTTTATGNTACCATCCTTCAAAAAAAGGNCTTTTTATTGATTGNCCATGAAACAATTCGGGGCGTTTTAAAAACATTTTATATTATTAATTAATAGATATTTATTTAGAAATTATATAATCAAAAATTACTAAATAATTAATCAATTCATGGAATCAATAATACTCATCATTGCCGCCTTCTTAACTTCTATGCTTTCAGCAATCATTGGAATGGGTGGAGGCATAACATTGCTTGGGATTATGGCACTTTTAATGCCTAGCGGCTATCTTGTTGTGGCATACCATGGCATTATACAGCTAGTAAGCAACGTAACAAGAACAACCGTTTATAGGCACCATATTAGCGTACCCATCATTAAGCCTTTTCTTATTGGTTTGATTCCGGGCCTTATTCTCTCTGCGATGCTTATATTTGGAATTATCAATTATTATGATGTTGTATCAGCTGCAGATTTAAAAATTGATTTTTTAAAGCCCGTTATTGGTTTATATATAATATGGTTTCTTTTTTTTAGAANAAAGAAAGATGGAGTATCTAAAGAAGTATTTAAATGGATGGGTATCGTTGCGGGGCTTGCTACGGTATTTATTGGCGCAATGGGGCCATTAATTGCACCATTATTTATTAATAATGAACTGAAAAAAGAGAACGTAATTGCAACCAAAGCTGCATGTCAAGCAGCAGGGCATCTAGGCAAGATACCTATTTTTATCTTTTTATTTGAAGTAGGCTATCTTGAGGATTGGAAAATATTATTGCCGTTGGTATTTGCTGTATATTTTGGAACAAAGCTTGGGAAACGTATGCTGGGAATATTACCGGAGGCTCTTTTTCAGACCTTATTTAAAATAACACTGACCCTGATAGCTATTAGATTGATACTGATCCAGTTATGGTAAAAAATCTATCTATATTAGTATTTATTTTAATAGGCTGTTCCAGCGCTCCCGATTCTAATGCTTTGAATGGCATAACCCATTCAATGGATAGTAGATTTTCATCTATTGTAAATAATCCAGATCAATACTTTCTACAGATAGTTTATACGCAAATAGATCGCGATTTAGCGCAAACCCCTCAATTCACCACTCATACATTTAATGTAGAGCCTAATAAATATTTCTATCCAGCAAGTACGGTAAAATTTCCAGCAGCTGTTTTAGCGTTAGATAAGTTGAGACGTTATGAATCTTTGAGTATTACAAAAGAAACAAAGCTTACAATAAAAGCAGATCAAGAATGGATGTCTCCAATTAATTATGACTCGACCGCTCAGAGTGGTAATGCTACAATTGGACAGTTTATTAAAAAAATATTTGTTGTATCAGATAATGATGCCTTTAATCGCCTTTATGAATTTTTAGGACAAGACCACTTTAATCAACGCATGTGGGACCTTGGTTATTTGAATACCAGGCTGCGGCATCGTCTATCTATTCGACTTACTCCTGAGCAAAATAAATACACTAACTCATTCAGTTTTTACATTAACAATACAAGGCTGCTTGATCAGCCTATGCAATATTCTAAATTACCTATTACTGTAAACTCAACTGATAATTTCATCGGTACATCTTATATCTTAGATGGAAAAAAAATAGAGTCCCCTATGGACTTTTCTGAAAAAAACTTCTTTAATTTATTAGAGCAGCAAGCATTTTTAAGGCAGGTAATTTTTCCAAAGCACGTTAATGTTAGCAATCGCTTATATCTCACTAGCGAAGATTACAGCTTTTTATATGAATGGATGTCTAAGTTGCCCAGGGAGAGTACCTACCCATTTTATGATAGCTACGATAAATATCCTGATGGCTATTGCAAGTTTTTCATATTTGGTGATTCCCAAAAAGAAATACCAAGTCATATTCGTATTTATAATAAGGTAGGGATGGCTTATGGGTTTTTAATAGATAATGCCTACATAATTGATATTAAAAATAATATCGAATTCTTTTTATCTGCTGTGATCTATGTTAATGAAAACCAGACCTTAAATGATGATGAATATCAGTATGAAGAGTTAGGGTTTCCATTTTTATCTGAGCTAGGTAGAAAGGTTTATGATTATGAACTTTCCAGAAAAAGGAACGTAGATCCAGATTTAAGTCGATTTATTTTACAATAACGCTTTTCAATCTCTTGGTTGATAAATTAGATTTATTCTAGATAAAAGAATCAATTTTAATCATTACGTATTTATGAAAAAATTAANACTCACTTTTTGTATATCTATTTTTAGTTGCGCTGAATCAGATGTGAAGCTAAAAGTTGTCAGCGCTCCTGACATTCTCAAGCAGGTTCGAACTCACAATCAAAAAGAGTCAGTATTGGTAAATTATTGGGCCACTAATTGCGCGCCTTGCATTGAAGAGATACCAATGATTCTTGAACTTTCAGACCAATATAGCGAGGATTTGAAAGTGTACTTTGTTAGCACTGATTTTCTTGAGAACAAGAAAGATGTGATTCGATTTTTAGAAAAGCATGATATAGATGGGATATCCTTCCTTAAAGGAGAAGGTAGCATCCTTAATTTTATAAATACTATCAGCGAACAATGGTCTGGCGCCATGCCATTTACAATCATCTATGATAAAGAGGGCAATGTATCTAGTTATTGGGAGAATATTGAAGATAAGAGTTTTTTTGAAAATGCTATAAAAAAAGCAATCGATTCATGAAGTTTGAAGAATTTCAATTAGAGCGCCAGCAATCTACCTGGGAAAATAAAGTAGATTATAATCTTTCTGAAAGCGGTGTTCATCCTAGGACTTTAAAAACATTATTTGAGCCAGAGTTTATTGAAAAAATAGAAAACACAGAATTGACTTATGGATTTACTGAAGGATCACCAGACTTGCGACAATCCATCGCCTCCATATATTCAGGAGCAACAGTTGACAATATTCAAGCCTTTAATGGATCAGCGGAGGCTAATATGGTTTCAATAATGACC
This sequence comes from Fidelibacterota bacterium, assembly GCA_002717765.1. Next base: position 18,437 of record PBCB01000020.1, read on the forward strand.
TTGGTTGAGTCTGGAGATGAGGTAATCTATATGATGCCTAACTATCTTCAAATATACGGGTTTGCTCGCGGATTAGGCGCTGATGTAAAAACTTTTCAATTGCATGAATCTCTACAATGGAAGCCAGATTTAGATGAATTAAGGTCTATTGTATCTGAGAAGACCAAGTTGATTTGCATTTGCAATCCCAACAATCCCACGGGGTCTGTTTTACCAAAGCAAATGGTAGAAGATATTGTAGCAATAGCAGAAAGCGTTAATGCGTGGATTATATCTGATGAAGTCTATCGTGGGGCAGAATTAAACTACGAAGAATGTACTTCATTCTGGGAGCCTGGATATCAAAAAACGATAGTGAATTGTGGACTCTCAAAAGCATATGCGCTTCCTGGGCTTCGTCTTGGCTGGTCTCTTTCAAATCCAGATTATATTAAGCAGTGTTGGGCAAATCATGATTATACTAGTATTTCTGTTGGTCGCTTAAGCGATTTAATCGCATCGCATGTGTTGCACCCTGATAATCGAATGCAAACACTAGACTATATCAGAAAAGCGCTTGCAACCAATTTAAATGTTTTTCAGAATTGGATATCAGGCTTTGATGATCATCTTGGATTTATACCTCCTGAAGCTGGTGCAATGGCTTTTGTGAATTATGATTGGCCTATTAATTCTTCAGAATTGATTGAGAAAGTGCGAAAAGAAGCAAGCGTAATGCTCGTGGCGGGTGATTGGTACGGAATGGATCATTATATCCGATTTGGATATGGTGCAAAAAAATCTGAGCTAGAAAGCGCCCTAGATCGAATAACGCCTATATTTAATTCGCTATGATTAATTTCAAATCTAAAACAGAAAAAGCAAGCAAAAGATCCAGTCCATACGTAAGGCATACTCCGCTTGAGCATTCACCCTATTTAAGCAATCTTGCTAGCGCAAATGTATTTTTAAAACTTGATAATATTCAAAAAACAGGTTCTTTCAAATTTAGAGGGGCAATTAGCAAAATGACCTCTATGACAGACCAGGAAAAGTCGAATGGCGTTGTTACTGCATCTACTGGGAATCATGGCGCTGCCTGCTCGCTAGCTATGTCCATGCTAGAAATAAAAGGTAAAATCGTTGTACCAGAGAACGTACATAAGAATAAGGTTGAAAATATTCTTAATCTAGGAGGTGAAGTTGAGTATTATGGCGATGATTGTATTCATGCCGAAGAAAGAGCGCAGGAGATATCAAAAACTACTGGAGCTACGTATATCTCTCCTTACAATGATGAAGCGATTGTATGCGGCCAAGGCACCATGGGGGTAGAAATCTGGCAAGACCTAAAAGATGTTGAAGCGGTATTTATATCAGTAGGTGGAGGAGGGCTTATTTCGGGCGTAGGTGGTTATCTCAAATCTAATAATAAGTCTATCCAGATGCACGGCGTATCTCCAAAGAATTCTTGTGTTATGTATGAATCTTTGAAGACAGGAAAACAATTAGACTTACCATCTGAGCCAACTTTATCTGATGGGACGGCCGGTGGAGTTGAATTTGGATCGATGACGTTCGAAATGTGCAAAGAAATTATTGATGATTTTAGCTTGGTTTCTGAAGATGAGATTGCAAAAGGAATTCAAATTGGCGTAGAAAAGCATCATCAGTTGATTGAAGGAGCAGCTGGTACCGCAATTGCTGGATTTATGAATCATAAAGATCAGCTCAAAGGCAAAACAGTTGTCTTGGTTATGTGCGGTGGCAATATTAGTAGCACTGTTTTAAAATCAATACTTTAATGCAGATCATTAGTTTAGAGCGTATTAAATCTATTTTACCAAAAGTGGATCTAATATCAGAAATTGAAGCAGGGTTTGCAGCGTACTCTAATGGCTTAGTAGTGGTTCCACCTGTAGGCGAGTTAAGCTTTCAGTCTCCACCCGGTGATGTTCATATTAAATATGGATATATAAAAGGAGATGAGATTTATGTGATTAAGATTGCCTCTGGTTTTTACAAAAATACATCAATTGGTCTTCCCGTAGGAAACGGCATGATGTTAGTATTCAATCAAAAAACAGGTCAGCCAGTAGCAATATTACAAGACGAATGCTATCTAACGGATATTCGCACAGCAGTTGCTGGTGCAATTACTGCAAAATATCTCTCACCTAAAAATGTCGATTGTATAGGTATAGTAGGAACTGGTACTCAGGCAAGATTACAATTGCGCTATTTAAAAGAGATTATTGATTGTAATAGCGTTATAAATTGGGGTAGAAGTCCAGATTCACTATCAAGCTATAAAGAAGCGATGAATGGGTATGGATATCAAATCACGACAACAACCAATATCGATGACGTCGTTAATCACTGTCAATTAATTATAACTTGTACACCTAGCGAAGAAGCTTTAATTGATAAAATTAATCCAGGAACACATATAACAGCTATGGGCTCTGACACTGTATCTAAGCGTGAATTAAGTTCCAGCATATTACTGCAGGCAGATATGGTTGTCACGGACAGCAGAGCACAAAGCAAAGAGCGCGGCGAGATCTATCAAGCATCAAAAGATGGATTTTCTGTAAATAATACTTCAGAGTTAGGCGAAATTATATCAGGCACCTCTAAAGGCAGGACAAGTCAGGCGCAAATTACAATTGCTGATTTGACAGGCGTCGCAGTACAAGACATTCAAATATCCAAAGCAATTCTAGAGAACCTATAGGCCATGACTGAGACATCTAAAAAAGAACAGATAATATTTTATTCAATTGAAAATGAGAGCTTAAAACAACTTCATATCTATGAAAGCGGGGTATCCGCGGGATTCCCTTCACCTGCAGATGACTACCTTGATGTTGATTTAAATCTTCATAAATATCTAGTCAAGCATCCTGCGGCAACTTTTTTTATCATTGCCAAAGGACATTCGATGGAGCAAGCGGGGATTAGCGATAGCGATTTATTAGTTGTTGATAAATCCTTAGAGCCAAAAAACAAGGATATTGTAGTGGCTATTGTTGATGGAGAGTTTACTGTTAAAAGATATTTACTCAATAATGGAAGTATTTGCCTTAAGGCAGAAGGACTATCTAATGATTATCCCGATATTAATATTACAGACTCTGTGGAATTTGAGGTATGGGGCGTCGTAACTCACACAATTCATAACAACCGATGATCGCACTCGCAGATTGTAATAATTTTTACGCTTCCTGTGAGCGTGTATTTAACCCTGCTTTGAAGAATAAGCCCGTTATCGTACTATCCAATAATGATGGTTGTGTCATTGCTAGAAGCAATGAAGCAAAGAAACTTGGGATTAGAATGGGTCAGCCAGTATTCAAGGTTAGAAAACTTATTGAGCAAAATAATGTAAATGTATTTTCTACAAACTTCGCATTATATGGCGATATGTCAAAACGAGTTATGTCGCTTCTTGATATTTTATCACCAGAGATTGAAGTTTATAGCATTGATGAAGCTTTCATGGATTTTTCTGGAATTGAAAATTATTTTAAGTTTGGATTGCAGATGCGCGATACGGTAGCTAAGCATACCGGGATTCCTATTTCTATTGGTATTGCTAAAACTAAAACCCTTGCTAAGGTAGCCAACCATTGTGCTAAGCGCTATGCTAAAGGTGTTTATGTATTGAGTCGTAAAAATCAAATTGAAGATATATTAAAATCAATGCCGATATCAAAAGTATGGGGTATAGGTTCAAGATATGCAACAATGTTAGATAGCTACGGAGCGAAGAGTGCTTATGATTTTATTGGATTAGATGAAAACTGGGTTTTAAATAAAATGACAATTATGGGCCTAAAAATACAGCACGAGCTAAAAGGGAAACCATGTATTTCAATTGATACAAATCCCTCGCCAAAGAAAAATATATGTACTTCTAGATCATTTGGCGTTGACGTAACACGCTTTCGATTGCTCAAGGAGTCTATTGCTGCGCATGCGGTAAGGTGCGCTGAAAAATTAAGGCAGGAAAAAGGTTGCGCGCGGTATGTAAGCGTTATTATTAATACAAACCCATTTAGCGCTTCAGATGATTATTACCATGGATACAAGTCTAGTAGTTTTGATATTCCTACTAATGACACATTGGATATTGTTAATGCTGCAGAAAATTTGCTGAAATCTATTTATAAAGAAGGGATGGCGTACAAAAAATCAGGAGTTATTGTTGGCGATATTGTTCCTCATAATCAGATCCAAATGAATATATTTGATATTGATCAAAACAGAATCAAGAGAAAGAATTTGAATAATGCAGTAGATTTTATTAATCAGGCAATAGGCAGGAGTACTATTCATATTGGTTCACAAGGAATGACTAGCAGATGGCAATTAAAACAAGAAAGACTTTCTCCGTGCTATACAACAAAATGGGATGATTTACTTAGGGTTAAATGTTAAAGACCCGTATTGGTTGTTTTGAGAAAAAAAATTAAACTAATTTATCGTATCAACTAGAGGTGTAAGAATGCAGTATATAAAAAATATTTTAATGACTATTTTATTATTAACGCTTTCATTGGCTGGGGACCTTCCATTGGGATCTAAGATTCCTATGGCATCTATAAAGATGGAAGATATTAATGGTAACAAGGTTAGCTTATCAGATGTTATGATGGAAAATGGACTGCTTGTCAATTTCACATGTAATACATGTCCTTGGGTTGTTAAGTGGCAGGATAGGTATAATGATCTAGCCAAAGCCAGTAAATTAAATAAAATAGGGTTCATTGCTATTAATCCTAATGCAGGTAAGCGTGATCGGGGAGAAGATATGGATGATATGAAGCGTTTTACCAAAAAGTATGGACACGATTTTTTATATGCCCTTGATGAGGGGGCAAAACTTGCAACGGCGTTTGGGGCACGCTATACCCCACACATCTATTTATTTGACGGAAATGGAAAGCTTGTTTACAGAGGGGCGATTGATGATAATGCACCAAATAGAAAAAAAGTTAAAGAACACTATCTAATGGATGCGATTACAGCGATTGGCAATAGAAAGTCAATTGACCTAGCTGAAACCAAAGCATTTGGTTGTAGCATTAAGTTTCCAAAATAGCATTTATCTAAAATCCATAGTCAACTGCGATAATTGATGAAAGAGCTATTGATTTATATAGTTTTGGGTCACTCAATAGTTTTTAGTCAACTATTCAACAAAAAGAATATTTCGATAAGCGCACTGAGCGATCTAAGCATATCATCACAAGATTCTTCTTTTCGATCGCACGGATTGGAGTTGGTGTTGATGGGTAATATTCAACCAAATGCAATGGTTATGGCGTATGTAACAAATTATTTTGCTGGTGAAGGAGCCAGTATTGAGGAGGTATACATCGATTTTAAAAAACTTTCAAGATTTACCTCAAATATTAAACTTGGCTATTTTCGTCCAAATTTTGGAATAATTAATAAACAGCATGAGCATACTTATAATTTTATGTCTGCCCCAAAATCTATAACTAATTTATTTGGAATACATGGCTGGTCAACTCTAGGTATTTCTACAATAAGCAATCTTCCCTTAGCGTGGGAAAATTATTTTAGTATCAATATTTTGCAGAATAGCATTGGTGAAGTGTCAAATTATAGTGGTCACTACCATGAACCTGCAGTCGTTGAGAGTGACTCTACAACAGGCTTTTCATTTGCTTTTAGATTTAATCAGGAATTTGCAATTAATAAGTCTTCAAAATTTGCTTTGGGGTTAAATATGCTCAACGGCAGAGAGAAGGAATCAATAGGTTTTGATTTACAAATGAAAAACCAATCAAAAAAATATCGATCTTTCATGATTCAATTGGAATATTATTCTAGTAAAATCTATTCCGATCATCTTGGAATAAGTTACCATCCAGATGAAGAGCTCGCATCGGCTTATATTATCGCTGGAAGGCAGTTTAACAAAAAATACCATCTAGGAATAATTGCAGATCATTGGTCATATAGATTGAAGGATCAAGAGTCAAGTTCTTATGGGGTATATGGAGCTTTTGCCCCATTTGATGATAGTGTAGTCTTTCGGTTTAAATTATTAAATGAATCTGGTTTGAATAATAATAGCTATGTAGTTTTAAGCGCTGTTTGGGCGATAGGACCGCATAAACCGCAGCGTTATTAAATTTATTATTAGTATAGTAGAAATGAAAAAATTGATTATTAGTTTATTGTCTGTTCTTTGCATAAGCTGTAGCTATGATAAAAGAACAGCCGATCTTGTATTAGAGTCAATGCAATGTTTAATGTGTGCAGTTAACGTTGAAAAATCACTTCTTGATCTCAATGGAGTAAAAAAAGTTACAGTAGATTTAAAAAATAAGTCTGGCCAGGTAATTTATAATGCTAGCGTTATTGATCTAAGCAGCATCGAGGATAAAATTTCTTCTATTGGGTACAGTGTTAATGATAAATCAGCTAACCAAGAGGCATATGAAAAGCTTGAAATTTGCTGCAAAAAACCTAAAGAAAATTAAATTAAACTTTTCATAAATTAGCAAGCCATGAACCGTTTATTTTATATATGGACCACCCGTTTTTGTTTGGCCTTATTTTTTTTAGGTATTGCTCCAGAAATCACATCGAATACGATTCTTCTAGCGCAATCAAAAAAGAAAAACCCTGCTCAAGCATCAAAATATGCTAAGCGAGGTAGCGCCAAAGCAAAAAAGAAAGATTATAGAGGGGCTCTCTCTGATTATAAAAAAGCCTACCAGCTAAATCCCAACTCAAACTACAAGAAGAAGGTGCAGCAATTAACAGCTTTGGCAAAAAAGCAAAGCGGTGGCAAGTCCTCTAAGAAAAAAGTTTCAAGTAAACAGGCTGCCCAAGCATCACAATATGCTAAGCGAGGTAGCGCCAAAGCAAAAAAGAAAGATTATGCAGGTGCATTAAAAGATTTTCAAAGAGCCTTAAGGCTAAACCCAACCTCATCAAATCAAAAGCGCGTTAAACAATTATCAAGCATATTAAAAAAATCAGGTAAAAATTCAGCATCTCGTAAGCCCACTAAAGCTAGAATGCCGAAGGTGGCTGATATTCCTACAATTAGCCCTGTAAAATATGCAAATGATATCTATAATATTGCTGAAGCGTTTGAAATGAGTACAAGAAATCTAGCTCGAGCAACAAATATTTTAGAAAATAAACAGAATAAAAAGATTGAGACGATCAAGCTACAGAGAACCCCCACAACAAATGAACTTGAAAGAGCGGCTAGAACTGAACCCAATGATTTTAGAAAGCAAGTTGACCTTGCGAGAAATTATGAAGCAGTTGGACGCTTTGACGAATCCAAAGAGATATATTTAAAATTAGCTGCACAGAACCCGTTAAATGCCGATGCTCATTTTCATTTGGGTGCCTACTACGCTAGATTTGATCAAATGACAAAAGCCCGCCATGCTTTTGATGAGGCTCTTGATATTCAACCTAGCCATAGAGCAACAATAGAAGCTATGGCCACTTTTTTTGGACAAAAGGAGCAGCGCTCATTTTCAGATGGTATATTGGCCAAGTCTGCTCAAAAAGATCCTGCTGGTCCAGCACAGCAAATTAGTAGAATTAGAAAGAGTTTAGATGAATTTAACTATGAATACGCAGCTAGATTAGCTCAAAGCGGCCAGGATATGTTTCCAAACCACGGAGCATTTATATTACTTAAAGGTAAGGCATTCGAAGGTATGGGCGATATGGCAAATGCTAAATCGAGTTATCAAGAATCAATAAAAAATAATCCAAGTGATGAAGATTCCTATGTAGCGCTTGGTGATTTATATTCAACCCAGGGAAAGCATTTGTACGCTGCACTTACTTACAGTGACGCAATACGTCTTAATCCATCGGATGAGGATGTTCGCTTTAAGCAGGGATTGGGTTATTATAAAGCAAGCGAATGGGGTCGCGCAGCGTCTGCTTGGGAAGATTTGCTTTATTATGATCCTAAAAATCAGAAGGTCAATATATTATTGCCTCAAGCTTACTATATTTTAGCTGTAGAATATAACCGATCAGGACAATCAAATTTAGGTCAAACTGCATTCCGTAAAGCTATAGCCATTAATAGAAATTCTGCTTCATGGCTTCCTGGGTCAATGAGAACACTGGGTGGATTTTATAGAGAAAAAGGAATGTATAAAGAATCGTTAGCTGCTTATCAAGAAGCAATTGAATTAAAACCTTCTGATTCTAAAACATACCTTGGCTTAGGCATAACCTACTGGAAGATGAAGGAAGCAGCACTCGCTAAAGCTGCCTGGTCAAAATCAATGGAGCTTGACCCAACTAATAATGATGCCAGAGGTTGGTTATTATTATCGGGCAAAATATCCGGTTGAATCTCCAGCCCTTATTTTATAACAAGAAATCCCCTTATATTTAAATAGTTATTTCTGGAGACAATATGCTTGCTAAGATATTTATCACACTAGTAAAAATTTCCCCTACCTTTCAAAAATTAATATGGAAATGGTGGTATCAAAGGCTAGGAAAGAGAGCGCATGACAGCGGATGGACATTTATGAATTATGGATATATTCCATCTAATAAAGAGTTTATCAAAAAATTAAATCCTGAAGATGAAAGAAATCGAATGTTTATTCAGTTATACGATTATGTTGTGTCGCAGATTCAGCTGGAAGGTCTAAACGTATTAGAAGTTGGATCAGGTAGGGGCGGTGGAGCATCGTTTATAGCACGATATTATCATCCAAAAAATATGACTGGGCTTGATTATTCTGTTTCAGCAACCAAGCTATCTAATAAACTGCATGAAAATATATCAAATTTAGACTTTGTTAATGGTGATGCTGAGAATCTTCCTTTTGATGATGAAACTTTTGATGTAGTTATTAACGTTGAATCATCTCATTGCTATGGGAATATGAAATCTTTTGTCAATGAAGCTTATCGCGTGCTTAAGATTGGTGGTCATTTTAGCTGGGCCGACTTACGAGGGAAAGATATGATTGATAATACAGATACAATTTTTAAGCTTTCAAAATTCCAATCCATTCATGAAAGTCATATAACTTCTGAAGTAATCGATGCATTAGATGTGATTCATGATAAAAAAATGGAAATGATAAAAAACTATGTCCCTAGGTTCTTGCGAACTGCTTTCATGGATTTTGCTGGAGTAAAAAATTCACAGATTTATAATGCATTCAAAGGCGGGAATGCAGTCTATCTTTCAAAGTTATTTAAAAAATGAAATTGCATAATTGATGCGGTTAATTAAATATAATTTTCTACTAACCCTTTCTTTTACATATGTTTTTTCGCAATATAAAGGTGATATTGTCGTTAGGGAAGGTGTAGATGCTTTCTTCAATTACGAATATGAAAAAAGTATTGAAATTCTATCAAAAGCTCGGATTAATTACACAGATCACCCAGTTGTGCACGTAGTTTGGGCTGCGGCTTGGTATCAATATGATCAGTCTAGTTTTGCAGCGGAAAAAGTTTATAATAATTTTGAAACCAGACTGGATGAAATTGAGCATATTTATGATTCATTAACCACTGCTTATCCAGATAATCCAGAATATTTACTATATTTAGGAACAGCTCAATCATTAAAGGCAAGAATTTATCTTGGACAAAAAAAATATATTTCAACATTTTATGCTGCTTACAAAGGCTTTAGGACAATTCAGAAGGTTGAAATGAATTCAAAAGAAGTAAAAGATATATATTTACCAATAGGTATCATAGAATGGTATTCTGGATTAAGAAACCCTATCATTCAAATTACAGCACAAACCCTAGGGGTTAATCCATCTCGTGCAAATGGAATTGATAAGATGGAGATCGCAGCTACTGAGAGCACATGGGCTTGGATGGAATCTATGAGCGTCCTTTCCGTAGTATATCAATTTTTTGACTTAGACAAGAAAAGGGGATTATTTGTAAGTCGTACAATAGCAGAAAAATATCCAAATAATTATGATTATACGATTTATTATACATTGAGTTTATTGCAGAATGGGATGCTGGATCAGGCAAAATCTAATTTAAATCTATTAGATGAAAGACTTCCTAATCAGAGGATTTATCATCAAAAGAGGTATAAACCATATCTTTACTATTTGTGGGGATATTATTATTATCTAAAGAAAGATAACAACCGTGCTTTGCAATTTTTAGATTTATGCATAGATGAATATGATAGTGATTTAGATTTAATGCTATCTAGCGCTATTTTATTAAAGGGAAATATCTATGATATTCAAAATCATCGTCAGGATGCAAAGCGCGAGTATCGAAGATGTATTAGATTAAATAATCATACATCTACAATGGATCTTGCAAAAGAATATTTGAATGAACCATTTAAAGGTTAGTTCGTTGTAATTTTATAGGGGAAATATTATGATTGAACGTAAAAAAACTAGAGAAGTAAAAATAGGTGATTTGATTATTGGTGGAGAGCACGCAATTACTGTCCAGTCAATGACTACAACTAAAACTCACGATATTACAGAAACTTTAAAAGAAGTGGAAAGGCTTGAAGAGGCTGGTTGTCAAATTATACGTATTACAGTTCCAGATAAACCTTCCGCAAAAGCTCTTTATGAAATAAAAAAACGTATGAATGTTCCGTTGGTTGCTGATATTCATTTCAATTATCGAATGGCTTTAGAGGCGGTTGATGCTGGAGCTGATAAAATCCGTATCAATCCAGGTAATATTGGTGGGAAAAAACGTGTTAAAGAAGTATTAGATAAGGTAAAAGGTGCTAATCTCCCCATTCGTATTGGCGTCAACGCGGGAAGCCTTGAAAAAGATTTATTAGAAAAATATAATTATCCAACTGCGGAAGCTATGGTGGAAAGCGCTAAAAGACATATTGATATATGCAAAGAACATAATTTTGAGGATATAATTGTTTCACTTAAAGCTTCTGATGTTAATCTCATGATTAGTGCCTATAAACTCTTTTCAGAAAAATATGATTATCCACTTCATTTAGGTGTTACAGAGGCAGGCCCAACTAAGTCTGGTACTGTTAAATCAGCGGTAGGACTTGGAACACTATTAGCAGCTGGAATTGGAGATACAATTAGAGTAAGCTTGACCGATGACCCTGTTGAAGAAGTTCGCGTTGGTTTTGAGATATTAAAATCATTAGGACTGGCAAGTAAAGGAGTTACTATTGTAGCTTGTCCTACCTGTGGAAGACTAGAGGTAGATTTATTTAAAATTGCAGGTGAAATGGAAGAGAAGCTACAGGATGTTAAAACTCCAATGACATTAGCATTGATGGGATGCGCCGTAAATGGACCCGGAGAAGCAACGCATACCGATCTTGGAATCGCGTTTGGTAAAGGCGCAGGACATTTGTATTATCAAGGTGAAAATCGCGGTAGAGTTTCGGAAGATAAGGCGATTGAGAAGCTTGAAGAGATGATTGATGAATTTGAATTATCAAAAAAAGAAGATTAATATGAAATATATATTAGTTACAGTATTTTCATTAACCCTGTGTTTTGCACAGGAGAAAAAACAAGAAGTCCAACCTAATGCGATTGCGGTATATTGGAAAACCCTTGATCAAGATGATAAAGAGATCTTTTTATTCTCTTATTTAACTCAAGTTTACGATACCCATCAGAATATGATTAAAGATATGGGTTATGGTGATATTACCACTTGGTATTATGATAATAGAGCAGAGATGGTATATGGAATATTTGATCAGGTTAATCAATCAGGTATGGCAGAATTTATAGGTTGGATTGATGAATATTATAGCAATGAAGAGTTTTCGGGAAATAGCTTTGATGATGCTCTTTCATTTGCGTTCCGTTTTCAACAGGCCGCTGGTGAAACTATGTGGGAAAAATACGAGAATTTAAAGTTTGGAAAGATAAAACCTAGAGACTGATGGCGCGATTTAATCCAAAATTCATTAATGAATGGTTGGAGATCAGACGTGAAGGGGGTTTTAAATTATTATTACGAAAAAAAGGCTGGTATGTAATCCTAGCTATATTCCTTTATTATCTTATTCGAGATTCAATTTTATATATTTTAATTCCATATTTGATTTATAAAGGCTATTTCTCATAGGCTATTTTATTAATGTTATTGGTTTCCATATCTCTGTAGATCCATCATAGGCTTTGATAAAATAAACACCAGATCCTACAAATGTCCCCGCATCATCTTTGGCATCCCATTTATAGTTATAACTTCCAACTGGCAATACGCCTTCATAAAGACTTGTTATTTTTCTTCCAGTTATATCAATAACAATGATATTGAGTGAAATTTGATCAAGCGCATTAATAGAAAATGAAGCAAAATTATTAAATGGATTTGGATAGGGGCTTGATAGATTAAATGAAACCGGCAAGTTAGCATCCGTACCTCTTTTTCCATCTTTGAATGTGAGTCTATAATTCCAATCTTGCCCAACAGTATCCTTGCTTACAACTGATAAATAAATTGATTTATAATCAATTGGATCAATATTAACCGATTGATTAGAAATCACCAGATAGGAATTGTCATTGCGCTCTAAGATGGCATTGAGTTGCAAGTCACCTTTAGGTCCATTTATATTTTTCATATCCACTAAAACAGGATCTGTTGAAACAATTTTTATATACTGTGATGCATATCTATTTAACCGTGAAGATTCAATAAAATCTTGAACACCGGATTGATAATTGATTGTTTTATATATTGCTGGACCATTAATCGGATAACCATCAGCTTCTTCGTATTTGAAATTAGCGGCTATTGATTCTGAAGACATAATTTTATTTGCTACAGACATAGCATTGAGCGCTTCTTTGAAGGTATGTCCATTTAGATTTAAGGCTTTATTAATTGCCAGATGTGAGCCATCCTTTTTATAGCTATCATTTTCTACAGAAAATTCAAATATATTTTTTAATAAACTGCTTCCACCCATATGTTGTTCTATATACTCAAAAAAGATAAATGATCCATACGCATGAGGTCCTTCTTCATCTAATGATCGATGTGGATATCGAAACCAATCTTTCATATATTGATATACATCATTTATGCTATCATAAATTTCTTCTTCCATCCAGACCGCAGTTGCTTCGAGTAGCCATTGTTTTTCCCATCCATCGTAACCCAATTGAATTGTGTGAAAAAATTCATGCGCAATTGTAGTTTGGATATTTTCAAGCTCTGTAAGTTGGTTAAAATTTGTATAATTATTTCGCATAGCCATATAACTAGTAATTGCATTTTTTTCTACTATTTCAGATGTTTTTTCATTATCACCATTTCCTTGAGCATATTGTTCAAATTGTACATATCCATAGAAATTTGATGATAGTTGACGGACATAAATATCATAATGCCCTGAACCACCTTTATCATAATTGTTTGAGTAATATCCATCTCCTGGCGGTTTTACAAAACCCATATCATTGTGAAGTTTTTGTGCTACAAATTCAAAGACTTCAGCCATAGACTCAATATAGTCAGGTATATTGTTAGTGTTCTGATCGATATTACTTACAGCGTTTCTACCAGTTGTTGTGTAATGTATTCTGAAATAGTTTATATCATAAAATTTATCTAAACCCACTCCTTCAGCTCGTTGCAATCCCCCTCGTGAAACTAAGGAGCGATTAAAATTAAACCCTAAGCTCTTTAGTCTTTCCTTGGTGGTTGGGTCAAGTTGATTCCCATTTCGAGCTATATCAAGTAGGTATGGTGTTAAGTGCTTATCTTCTATAGGTTTATCATTAAAACCGTCAATCACCATATTAGCTGATCGGGTAATATTTTGAGCATGTATGGTATAGCCAAATAATAAAAAGAAAAAAAATATTTTCATTTTTTATCAGTATGTTGTGATTTGTTCCGTTTTTTATGTATATAGAATCTGATATATATACTCATCAGTAAAACACCAATTATATAGAAAATCGCATAATATGGAAGAAGATCTCTCATCGTTAATTAACCAACAATCCTATGATTGCTATTGTAGTTATGAAATATAGAGCAGTTTTGTTATTAATAATTAGTGACTTCAAAGTCATTTGTCTTTTTTGTTTTTCAATATTATTATTTTCAATATAAGTCAAAACCTTTGAGATAGGATAGCGAAGAGAGGCAGTAATCGTAGAACTACTATTATTATGGTAGAATTCAAATTGCTCCACAGGATTAATCGACCTTAAGCCCAGCTGTAGCGATTCCTCCAGTTGGATTATTTCTAAATCGGTAACACTATCAACTTTTGGTGTACTATTAAGAGAAAGCGTATCTCCTTTTGCATTATAGATTGTTATATATGACCATGCAGTCGATGCATTATACCAGCCAGTTATTTGAGAGGTTTGTATTTTTATATCAGAATAAATATTGATTGAAATCCCATTTTGCTTTGAAACGATTTCAATTTTATCAATAATTGATTCTTGTCCATTCAGTGATGTAGCAACAGACAAAATAAAAAAAATTGATCTATATATTATGTTTCTTCTTATAGTCATCTATTCCTTTATTAAATCCTTCAGTAAGGGCTTCCATAACAGTGTCACTTCTTATATTATTAATCATGGCTAAAACCATAATTGGATATACTTCTTCAGGTAAAAAAAGCTCCAAAGATTCAAAGGGGTCTTCAATGTCTAATATCTCATCTATGGTAAGTCCAGACTCTAATTTTTCCTGAAGATTATCCTGAAGAAGAAAAATATAATTTCTAAAATCTTCATTGTTGAATTTCAATATATCACTAGTTGATGTTTTAATTATTTTTATCATATTGCAATGAAAATTTAGTTCGAAAATAGAGATGTTTGAAATGGTGATTTAGCCATTGAACACCATTCATAATCCAAGGTAATTTCAACCTTAACATGAGAAAATCTCGGATCATATTTCTCATCATTATAATGGCCTTTCTTGTCAAGGCTACGCTTGGTGCCCAAGTGAAAAATCAAGGCGCTATTGGTTCTGTAACTATTGACGGCAAGGTTTGGAATCAAATTGCAATGCGTCCTGTAATTCCATTTGGAAAATGGGCAATAGCACTAGACTTAGTAATTTATTTTGACGCTGAAGGAAATATTCATTCAGATGAATGGAATTTTTCTTCTCCAGCTTCCATAAAAAATAGTTTAATTGATAAAATATATTACATCAGATATGGACTTCCGGGTGACCCACTTTTTGCAAGAATTGGTGCTTTGGATAAAGTAGATCTAGGCTATGGAATTCTTGTTCATGGTTATTCGAATTCAATTTTATATCCCCAAGAACGTAAGATTGGAGTGAATGTTGAGAAAAATACTCCTTCAATGAAAATTCAGGCTTTTTCCAATGATCTTAAAGAGAATATGGGTTTATTCGGTGCGAGGGTCAGCACTCGCAAAGTAATGGGTCTTCCGATAGGTATTTCATTTGTATCTGATCGCAACCAGTATCTTGGCTTACGTGATAACGATAATGATGGACGCCCTAATATCGTTGATGATTTTCCTAATGATAAATCATGGTGGCTTGATTCAGATGGTGATGGCTTATCAGATTATGATCCCAATGAATTGGATATAGATGGCGATGGAATAACTGATACTTTGGATAGTCGCATACCGGGATATATAGGTGACCCCCTAGTTCTTGATGATGATATTAGAAAAAAAGATGAACCTATTAATTTAAATAAAGATACTGATGAAATTATGGCTATCGCTATTGATCTAGGCTTTCCTGTAATAAAAAAAGATAATTTTTCTGTGATAGTCTATTCACAAGCTGCTCAGATGATTGGAAAGACACTTCATCCTGGAACTGGAGACTATCAAGATCTTGGAGCTGGAATAATACCATTCGGGTTTTCATCGCGATTTGGACCATTGAATTTTAATTTTGAATATAGGATAATGCCCGAAGGCAGGTTTGAATTTAATTACTGGAATCGCTTATATGAAATTGAACGTATTAGTTTTACAAAAAATAATTCTAATCAAATACTATTACGAACAAAAGAGTCTAGGCTAGGAAGGTTTGGCAAACAAAATGGATACTTTTCAGGGGCTTCATTAAATCTTGGGAGCATTTTTCAGTTAAATATGTCTTATCATGATATGATGGGCAATCAATGGTCTGATAAAGAATCCAGATTTTTGGAAAGCAAAAATCAGACATTCCTCACCTCATTAAACCTAAAAAAGTCAATTAGCCGAATTCAACGTGCATCCGCATTTTATCAACAAAGAAATGTTCCCAATCCATTTAAATTTGAATATACTGAAAGTACAATTATTGGATATAATCTAGGAATTTCTATGGGACAGGGATTGGTTTTAAATTATATTTTCAGACGCTCTTTCCGCGATTATAATGCTAATGGGCGTATAGATGGTAATTCTGAAATGATTGATATTACATCTATTGAAACTTCTTTTTCATTTTGATGAATATGAATAGTAAAGATATAAGAAACGCATTTATAGATTTTTTCAAGGAAAAAGATCACAAATTTGTACGCAGTTCTCCTGTAGTACCAATTGATGACCCTACGTTATTATTTACAAATGCTGGAATGAATCAGTTTAAATCGATATTCTTAGATCAAGAACAACCTGATTTTTCTCGTGTCGTAAATAGTCAGAAATGTATTAGAGTCAGCGGAAAACATAATGACCTTGAGGAGGTGGGGGTTGATACATTTCACCACACCTTTTTTGAGATGCTTGGAAATTGGTCGTTTGGTGATTACTATAAAGCCGAAGCGATTCAATGGGCTTGGGAGCTCTTTACTGAAGTTTGGGGTCTAGATAAAAATCGTTTATGGGTTACGGTTTATCATGAGGATAGTGAAGCGTTCGATCTTTGGCCAAAAGTCACAGATATTGCCCCTGAGCGTGTATTAAAATTTGATAAAAAAGATAACTTTTGGGAAATGGGTGAAACTGGACCTTGTGGACCTTGTTCTGAAATTCATTATTTTATTGGAGAGGATATCAAAAGTCAGTCCCCAAAAGGAGTCAATGCTTCAGATCAATACTGGGAGTTATGGAATTTAGTTTTTATTCAAAATAATCGACTTTCTAATGGTACACTAGAGAATTTAAACAATATGCATGTTGATACCGGGGCAGGTTTTGAAAGGATTGTTTCGGTTATGCAGGGTCAATTAAGTAATTATTCGACAGATTTATTTCTACCAATTATTGCAAAAATAGAACGCGTTACTGGAAAAACATTTGATAAAAACCCTGTTCCATTTCAGGTTATTTCAGATCATTTACGTATGTTATCCTTTGCCATTGCTGATGGCGCATTGCCCAGTAATGAAGGCAGGGGATATGTGGTAAGGCGTATTCTTCGCCGAGCTGCACGTTTTGGAAGATCGCTTGATATGAATCAGCCCTTTATATATGATTTGGTTGACACTTTAGGGCAAATTATGGGTGATACATTTCCTGAAGTAGTAGATAAGAAAAGTCATATAGAAAAAATTATAAATGCTGAAGAATCATCATTTAATGATACGCTTGATCGCGGACTTTCTCATTTTAATAAAGTTATTAGCAATACATCTGGGAAAATAATAACTGGTAGCGAAGCATTTAAATTATATGATACCTATGGATTCCCATTGGATTTGACGCAGCTTATGGCAAGAGAAAAAGGACTCTCCGTTGACCAGTCTGGCTTTGAAGAAGAGATGAATCAGCAGAAAAAAAGAGCAAAATCAGCTAAAAAATTTAGCACAGATACTGCCAAGCTATCTTGGAATCAGTTAAAAGATACTGATGATTCAATTTTTAAAGGATACGAAACAATTTCATTATCGGCTGAAATCGTACGATATGCATCCGTTAATGAATCATACCTTGTTGTATTAGACCAAACACCGTTTTATGCGGAGTCTGGAGGTCAAATTGGAGATACAGGAACCATTAAGGGTAAAGGAGTTGATTTAGTAGTTGATGATGTTCAATTGGATGGTAACACTTATGTGCATTATTGCTCAGGGGTTTTAAATAAAGATATATCAAATGTTGAATGTATTGTTGATAAAGAAAGACGCCAGCGCATTAGAAAAAATCATACAGCAACACACCTCATGCATCAAGCATTAAAGATTGTTCTAGGTGATCATGTGCAGCAAGCAGGTTCATTGGTGCATCCGGATTATTTACGGTTTGACCTAACCCATTCTGAAAAAATATCAAACGACGAGGTTAGGAAAATAGAAGATATTGTAAATAGTGAAGTATTGATAAATAATAAGTTGGAAGTATCTATTAAAGCATTTGATGAAGCTAAGAAAGAAGGTGCTGTTGCTATGTTTGGTGAGAAATATGGTGACCAAGTTAGGGTGGTTACAGTATCTGATTTTTCAAAAGAACTTTGTGGAGGTACGCATGTTGATCGTACGGGTGATATTGGATTATTTAAAATCATAGAAGAATCATCTCTTGCATCTGGTGTACGTCGAATTGTTGCGGTTACCGGACCTAAGGCTGTTGAATATATTCAAGATCAGTTTGCTACCTTAGATCAGGCGAAAGAGCTTCTCAGTTGCAATATTGATTCAATTTCTGATCGATTAGATCAATTAATAAATGATAAAAAGGCTTTAGAGAGAGAATTAAAAAAGCTAAAAAAATCAAATTCAACTTTTGATGCTGAAAGCTTGATTAAAGAAAGTTATGTTTTTAACGATAATACAATAGTTATCAAAATGACAGATGCTGAAGATATGGACGATCTAAAAGATTTTGGCAATATGCTACTTAGCAAATTAGAAAATGGTGTTGGTATTCTCGCTTCAATTTCAGATAAACCAATACTTGTCGTTGTTGTATCAGATGGACTGGTTAAGTTAGGTCTTAAGGCGGGAGATTTAGCGCAGCAAGTTGGAAGTATAATGGGAGGAGGAGGAGGAGGTCGTCCAAATCTAGCAACCGCTGGTGGAAAAGATAAAAAATCACTTGAACTTGCTTTGAGCAAAGCAAAAGATATAATTATAAAAAATATTGAGGAAAAAAATGCAGTATAAACAAGATGGTGATACCTATATTATCTACGTTGAGCAAAATGAAGCAATTATGAAGACTTTAACAACTTTTTGCAAAGAAAAGATGATAGATAATGCACAGCTTTCAGGTATTGGAGCGATTAAAGATATTGAGGTTGGTGCATATGATTTAAAAAATCAAGAATATATTACCCAAACCTTTACAGATATATGGGAATTGACCTCATTTCAGGGCAATGTTTTATTAAAAGATGGCGAACCATTTATTCATGCGCATATAACAATATCGGACCACCAGCTTCATTGCAAGGGAGGGCATTTATTTGAAGCAAAAGTTGCTGCGGTTGGCGAGTTTATTTTACATAAAATAAACTCAGATGGTAAAAGAGATTATGATTCAAATATTGGACTTGCCTGTATGTCTTTTAATGTTTAGGAGTATAAAATGAAAAAAATAATTACTGATGCCCATGCGCCAAATCCGATGGGTTCCTATAATCAAGCTACCGTTGCAAATGGTTTTGTATTTACCGCAGGACAGGTTCCGATTGACCCGGATACTGGGCAGATGGTTGATGGGGGATTCAAAGATAAAGTTCATCAAGTTTTTAAAAATTTATCAGCTATTCTTGAACGCGCAGAGTCTGATTTATCAAAGGTTGTAAAGTTTACTGTGTTTATAACGGATATGTCCCATTATGCTGAGGTGAATGAAGTGTTCAATGAATGGTTAGATGAATCATCTGCTCCTGCTCGATCATTAGTTTCAGTTAAAGAGCTGCCTGGCGGTGCGGATGTTGAGATTGAATGTATCGCTTTACATTAATGTATAATAGACTCTTTCTGTTTTCTATTGCTCTTTTTTCTATTATTCTATGTCAAAGCCAAGAAGTAGATAGTTTAAGTCAAAAATCTCCCAAAATCGCAGCCTTAAGATCATTCATGCTTCCAGGTGGTGGTCAATTCTATAATGGTCAACCTGTAAAAGGATCAATATTAGCATCTACGGGAATTGCGTCAGCATATCTTTATATGGATTTTTCAAAGAAATATAGCAGTTCCGATGGATTAAGCCCTACGATAAAGAAAGACTACCTATACCAAAGAAACCGATATGGATGGTGGGTTATCATTGTCTATATTTATGGTCTTCTAGATGCTGTAGTTGAGGCGCATTTGCATCCATTTAATAAAGTAATGAATGAAGATTTAGAAAAATCTGATCAGGAGGTATTAGACAAATCATGAGCGGACAGCGTGAAAAATGGGGATCAAAGTTAGGATTTATACTTGCTGCAGCAGGATCTGCGGTAGGAATTGGAAATATTTGGAAATACCCTCATATGGCGGGGCAAAATGGAGGGTCAGCGTTTACAATTGTTTATTTAATTTGCATTTTCCTTGTTGGTTTATCTATTGTTATTGCAGAGTTTGCCATAGGACGCAAAACTCAACTTAGCCCTGTTGGTGCTTTTGAAAAATTAGCACCAGGTTCAACATGGAAATATGTTGGTTTTTTAGGTGTTGCTTCAGCTTTTGTAATATTATCCTTTTATGGAGTAGTTGGTGGTTGGATATTAAAATATATTATTGATTCAGTAACGGGAGGGTTCTCTCAACTAGCAGGTAATCCAGATGCTTCCAGTGCTATTTTTGGAACCTTTATTGAAAGCACATGGTCGCCACTACTTTATCAAATATTCTTTATGGCGCTATGTATGTGGGTAATTATTAATGGCGTTAAAGGAGGTATTGAGAAATGGTCCTCAGTTATGATGCCGTTGATTATATTATTATTAGCTGTTCTTGCTGTAAGAGGTGTAACTCTTGAAGGTGGAATGAAAGGAATTTCCTTTTTATTCAACCCGCGATTTGAAGATCTTACGCCATCATCAATCGTTCTTGCTTTGGGCCATTCTTTTTTTACAGTAAGCCTTGGAATGGGAACGATGATTACCTATGGAAGCTATTTAGATAGAAAACAAAATTTATTAACCTCTGCAGTATGGATAATAGTAATCGATACATTAATTGCTCTTTTAGCGGGCATAGCAATATTTACAACTGTTTTTGCCTTGGGTGCAAACCCTGCTGAGGGACCCGGTCTTATCTTTGTTGTGCTTCCTTCAGTTTTTCCACAATTAGCAGGTGGTACAATTTGGGCAACAATGTTTTTCTTCCTTTTGTTTATGGCAGCCTTAACATCAGCAATCTCAATTCTTGAGGTTCAAACAGCTTATTTGATAGATCAAAGAAATTGGTCGCGTAAAAAAGCGACGCTATTATTTGGATCCATTGTTACTGTTATTGGAATGTTTTGTTCGCTATCATTAGGCGGAGGTATAAATATAACAGGAATATTTGGTGAATCCTTTTTCTTAGGGCCAACCTTTTTTGATGTTATGGATAATTTATCATCAAAATACATGTTGCCAATTGGTGGAATGATGACCGCAGTATTTATTTTAGTTAAATGGAAAATGCCTGAATATATGAAAGAGCTCAAAACAGGTGCTGATGGATTCAATTTCTCAGCTAACCTAATTAAGGGTGGCTTGGTTTTTGCTTCATTAGTGGTAGCATTTATCATATTAAATGAA
Source organism: Fidelibacterota bacterium (assembly GCA_002717765.1). The sequence goes on from PBCB01000020.1 coordinate 40,058, forward strand.
ATCATCCCTTTCTTTTAATATTCATATAAGGACCAATATAATTGCTTGCTGAAAAGTACATTCCTCAAGGATCGAAAGGATATCAATCGCTATCAAACATATTTAATAGTTTTGATAATTTTTTCAGTCTTAATCCAGAGCGCTGGTTTGGTATTTGGGCGATTGTAGTCGCAGGAGATAATGTTGTTTCGCATTTTAATGATAGATGGATGTATTGGAACTGGAGCAGTCTTTCAGTTTATTTGTGCATATTATTGATTATCGCTCCTCTTGTTGATTATTTTTATAATTCCAAGTACAGCGATTTGAAAAAAGTAAGATCTGTTAGTCAGGCTGGAAAGATTTTTATCTTTGGATTTATGCTCTTTATCATTGGTGCAAATCCAATTTCACTATCTCCTGATTTAATTTATTTTGGCTTACCATATGTTCTTTTCTTTTTAGTAGGGCACCTAACTTGGGGTATCTCAATTAATGATGAAGATTTTAATCTAAAATCAAAGAAAGATATGGTAATACCCTTATCAATAATCATTTTATTTTCGTTAATGGTAACTATAATTGGATTTGTAAATGATGATCCTATGATTAGCACTACAGCAGTCGTATACTTACCATTTCCTTTGGTTGCGCTTTGCTTTCCTATTGCTAAAAGACATTTTCAAAGATGTCGCATATATGTTGTATTTATACCTACTATGTTTTTATCAATGCGCTACCCATGGCTTTTGGTATTGCTTTGCCCTCTTTTTATCTTTTTAAGGCATTATTATTATTTTACTACCGGAAAGGCGTACCCCACATTTAAAGTGGATCAATCAGATGAGAACGTAGTATAGATAAATATATATTTATGGATCGACAAGAATTATTATCCTCATTGAAGCTTGATCGGTTCATTGCATTTGATTTTGAGACTACAGGCCTTCAAGTTGAAACCGATCGCGCCATTGAGGTTGCAGCCATTATGTTCAAAGATGGAAAGCCAGCAGATAGATATTCAACATTAATTAATCCTCAAATTCCTATTTCTGATTTAATTGCAAATATCACTGGAATAACAAATGAAATGGTTGCCGATGCCCCTCTTGAGAAAGAAATCATTGATGATCTCTTTAATTTTTTAGATGAGTATCCCATCGTTGCTCATAACACACCATTTGATGTATCGTTTTTACAGGCAATGGCTGAGCGACATAATAAAAAATTTATTGATAGAATATATTATGATACCTTAACTCTTTCCAGAGCCTTTCTTTTTTTTCAGCCTGCTCATAATCTTAGTGCAGTTTCAGAGTATTACGATCTTTCATCAGAAGGGGCTCATCGCGCTGAAAAAGATACTGAAAATTGCGGAGAGGTATTTGTAGAGCTCCTTCATGAAGTTGCTTCATATGATCTTAATCTAATTTCAAGCATCATTAGTTTTTTAAATCCATTTCAAGTTTATAATAAAGATTTATTTATAAATATTGGCAATCTATTAACGAAGAGAGGAGATCTTAAAAATGGTCTTGTATCCTCAGGTTTAGTCAAACCACAAAATAAAAATATATTTTTTCATGAGGCTGGAACAGATATATCTACTACAAATTCGAATGACGTATTTGGAGAAAATGGATTATTAAATAAAACTTTTGACACGTACGAACTTAGATCTAATCAAATCAAATTTAGCGATTATGTTGATAATATTATGTGCAGTCAGGGTGGGATAGGTGTCGTAGAAGCTGGTACGGGACTAGGAAAAAGTATGGCCTATTTATATCCAGCAATAAAATATTCCCATCTCAATTCTAATGACAGTCCAATAATCCTTTCTTGCTATACCAAGCATTTACAGGATCAATTATTTAAAAATGATCTACCCACTTTAACAAATGCAATTGATGTATCAATTAAAGCTGTTTTAATGAAGGGAAGAAATAATTATTTATGCAAAACCAGATTTAGCTGGTTGATCAATAGTTCAGATAAAATGCTCAATGCTGAAGAAGCTATGAATTTACTTCCCTTGCTGGTATGGCTTGAGCATACAACAACTGGAGATTTAGATGAATGCCCTGGCTTTACCAATGGATTTACCTATCGATTAATGGGTCTTATTCATAGCGAGCAAGGTTTTTGCACTTCTTCAATCTGCGCCAAGCATGATGGCTGTTTTTTTGGACCTTTAAGAAAAATGGCTTACCAGTCAAATCTAATTGTTGTTAATCATGCGTTATTAATTTCTGATGCACAGTCAAAGTCCGATATTGATGAATCGTTAGGATTTTTACCTGATAGCCAGGCGGTGATTATTGATGAGGCTCATAATTTGACAAAAGCTGCCTATCATCAATTAACCCAAATTTTCGATCACCGATCATTAAATTATGCACTTGATCGTATTGATCCGAAGCATAATCATTCCGTTCGATGGAACAATAAATTAAGAACCATCGCAGCTGTCCATCCAAAGTTTGAAATAACAAGAAATGAATTAACAAATCTTGTTGATAATGGTAGAGATGCAATCAAAACTTTTTTTGATAAAATGACATCTAATGCATTTCATCATTTTGATCCAGATTCAAAATACTCAACTAAAATAATTATTAATAATCTAAATGAACATTTTACCCCGCTTGAAAAAGAATTAAATGAATTAAAAAGATCCCTTTATAGCTTAAGAAATCACATTAGGAAACTAAGAGAAGATTTATTGGATATAGATGAGACCAAAGAAGATTTTTTAGAGCTTCATCAGCTTTTCGATAGAAGCGAAGGATCCTTATCTGATATGCTTATTTTGACCGAATCAATTACATCAAAACAGAATAAAGATTATGTTTATTGGTATGAGGGGGTTTTTAGAAATATTTCTAACACAACACAATTAATTCTTACGGTCAATATGGCCCCAATTGAACCTGGGCGTGAGCTTGCCAATTCTTTATTTAAATCAGTTGATTATTGCATTTTAACAAGCGCAACTCTAAGAACTAGGCTTTCCTTTGATTATTTTTTAAATCGCATCGGCCTAGATTCCGTAGAATTTGATGATCTAACAACAGCTGTTTATGAAAGCCCATTTAGTTATAATGATCAAGTAACCTATTACCAATATGCAGGTAGCGATGGTCAAAGACCTGATATCATTGCAAAAACTATTCTATACTGTCATCAAAAATTTAACAAAAGAATGATGGTGCTTTTTACATCTCGTGCGCAGCTTGATAATACACTCCAATTATTAAAACAGATGAGCCGTGGATCTGAATTGCCGGTTTTTGCGCAAAAACGTCAGACATCAAGAATGGGTTTAATTAGAGGAATGAAGCAGATAAAAAATGGAATCCTTCTTGGAACAAATGCTTTTTGGGAAGGTGTTGATTTACCAGGAGATCTATTAGAGGTTTTGATGATAATCAAAATGCCTTTTGATGTCCCAACTGAGCCGACCGTAAAGGCCTATGGAAAAATGATCGAATCACAGGGTGGAAATAGTTTTATGGATTATGCGCTACCGGAATCTGTTATCAGATTTCGACAAGGATTCGGACGTTTAATAAGAACAACCTATGATGAAGGAATTTTTATTGTTATGGATGATCGCATAGTTAATAAAAGATATGGAATATCCTTTAGCGAAAGTATTCCAGTGCAGATGCAAGTATTCAGGCATATAGATGATATAAAAATGTCTTAGTTGAGACCTCGCCTATCTAATAATGGCTGGATATTTGGTTCAGAACCTTTAAAATCAATAAATAATTGAATAGCGCCCTTGCTTCCACCTTTAGAAAGCAAGGCGCTTCTAAAATGATCACCATTTTGCCTGTTTAATCCGCCATTTAGTTTAAACCATTCAACAGTATCTGCATCTAAAACTTCACTCCAGATATATGAATAATAGCCAGCTGAATAGCCTCCAATAATATGAGAGAAGTATGTACTGCGATATCTAGGTGGAATAATATCAAAAGCAATACCACCATTATTAAGTGCAGTCGCTTCAAATGCGATAAGATCGTCAGCGCTAGGTACTTCATCAGGATTTAACTGATGCAGTGCTTGATCTAATATTGATGCAGCTAGGTATTCTGTTGTGGTAAATCCTTGATTAAATTTTTGAGCAGCTAATACTTTGTCTAGTAATTCTTTTGGCATTGGCTTGCCAGATTCATAATGAACCGCATAATTCTTTAAGACCGATGGCCAAATAGCCCACATCTCATTGACCTGGGATGGATATTCTACAAAATCCCTAGGAACAGAAGTACCTGAGAAATAGGGATAATTGACATTTGAGAACATACCATGAAGCGCATGCCCAAATTCATGAAACATAGTAATTACTTCTTCAAATGTTAATAGAGCAGGTTCTCCCTTAGGCGGCTTAACGACATTTTGATGATTAGCTACAATTGGAAGATTATCTTTAAGTTTTGATTGAGATACATAAGCATTCATCCATGCACCTCCACGCTTAGATGATCGAGCATATCCATCAAATAAGAATAAAGCTAGAGTTCCACCATCTTCATTGAAAACCTCAAAAACACGAACATCTTCCTGATATACCGGTAAATCAGAACGTTCTTTGAATGATATACCAAACAGTTGATTTGCAGCGTAAAATACACCATTCTCAAGAACATTATTCATTTCAAAATAAGGTTTTAATTGTGCAGCATCAAAATTATAGCGCTCTGAACGTACTTTTTCAGTATAATAATCCCAATCCCATGAGGCTAATTGAAAACCTCCATTTTCCATATCAATCATTTTTTGTAAATCAGCAGCTTCTTTTTTTGCATTAGATAGTGATTTGGGAGCTAAGCTACTCAATCGCTGATTAACAGCTTCCGGGGTTTGTGCTGTTTGACTTTCTAGGCGATATGCTGCATGGTTGCTATATCCCATAAGTTGAGCCTTTTCAGCGCGGAGCTTGATTACTTTAGATAGAATTTCACGATTATCAAATTCGCCACCACGACTTCCTCTTGAAAGTGATGCTTTGTGAATTTTTTCTCTTAAAGATCTATTAGTTAGTGATGCCATTGAAGGTTGGCCGCTAGTATTTTTTAGGGCAATAACATATTTTCCTTCAAGCTTACGCGATCTTGCTTCATTAGCTGCCGCTTCGATTGCTGCATCTGAAAGTCCATCTAATTTTTGTTTTGAATCAATAATTATGGCCAAATCGTTTACTTCTTTTAATACATTTTGACTGAAATTTGTTTGTAGAACTGCTATTTCACCATTCATTGACTTAAGCTGTTCTTTTTCTTTAGGCGATAGCTTCGCACCCGATCGAACAAAATCGGTATAATATTTTTCTATAAGACGTATTCCTTCTGCTTTTAAGTCTAAGTTGTTTCGCTTGTTATTAAGTTGACTTATTCGATCAAACAATTTTTTGTTTAACAAAATTTTGTCACTATGCGCAGAAAGCTTAGGCGCCATTTCACTTCGTATCTTTTCCATTTCATCATTAGTATTAGCAGAAGTAAGGGCAAAAAAGACTGTAGCAACTCGATCTAATAATTCTCCAGATTTTTCCATAGCGATAATTGTATTCTCAAAAGTAGGAACATCTTGATTATTCGCGATTGATTCTATTTCTTTCATGTGCTCTTCCATGCCTTTATTAAATGCAGGCATGTAGTGAGAATTTTTTATTTTATCAAATGGAGGATAATGCATGTAAAGAGCACTTTCATTAAAGAAGGGGTTAGTATATATATCTTTATTAATTTGATCACTTGTATTATTTGTTGACATAGAACATCCCATAATTGTAGATAATAATATATAAGTATTTAATCGATTCATTTGTATTTCGCCTTTTATGTTTGAATTGCACAAAAAATTATTACTTAATTTTTTATTAATGCTACATAATAAACTAAGCAATGAACTATTAACACAATTTGTTTATTGTTAATAAAAAGAACTAAATTAACCAATGGTAGCACAAATTATTTCAGATAAATTCATCACGTGGCATGAATTAGAACATTTAATAGTTTCACCAAACTCTGTTCGCCTTTCTCAAACTTCAAAAAAATTGATAAAAAGTTCAAATAATACTTTATCAGAAATTTTAAAATCTGGAAAAAAGATTTATGGTGTAAATACTGGCTTTGGCAAACTAAGCTCAGTATCTATTGATAAAAAAGATATCAAAGAATTACAATTAAATTTAGTTCGTTCACATGCAACGGGCGTTGGTAAGCCTTTCGATTATGGTGTTACCAGATTGATAATGATGTTAAAATTGCTTACTTGGACTAAAGGGTTTAGCGGAGTAAGTCCAAGACTTTCAACCCTTTTACTTAATATGCTGAACCATGATATCTTACCTATAATTCCAAGGCAAGGATCCGTTGGAGCATCTGGTGATTTGGCGCCTTTATCTCATTTAGCCTGCTCTTTGATTGGTGAGGGGGATGTTCATTTCCAAGATCGAATTATGCCAAGCATTATTGCGCTTAAAGAAACCAATTTGAACCCAATTGATTTAGGGGCAAAGGAAGGCCTAAGTTTAATAAATGGTACACAAGTTTCTACGGCTATTGCAATCAAATCGCTTCATGAAGCACAAAAATTGCTATTTTCAGCCGATATCATTTCAGCGCTAACTGTTGAAGCAAGTCTATCCAGCAGGAATGTATTTAAGCCTGCAATACACAAGCTCAAGAAACACAAAGGACAGATGGTTTCCGCTGCTAACGTATTCAAATTATTAAAGAATAGCGAAATAGTAGCTTCACACAAAAACTGCGATAAGATTCAAGATCCTTATTGCGTGAGATGCATTCCACATGTTCATGGTGCGAGTTGGGAAATATTTTCTAGCTCTGAAAAAATAGTAAATAATGAAATTAATTCAGTCTCAGATAATCCCTTAATTTTCCCTAATGGTGATGTACAGAATTCGGGACATTTTCATGCAGAGCCCATAGCGCAAGCTTTAGACTCTTTATCTATTGCCATGTCAGAAATTGGTGCAATTTCTGAAAGAAGAGTGCATTATCTTATGAAGGGAGCTGATAACAACCTACCGATGTTTGGAGCAGTTAAAAGTGGGCTTGAATCAGGATTTATGTTAGCACATGTTACTGCAGCTTCTCTTGCATCGGAAAATAAAACCCTTGCGCACCCATCTAGCGTTGATTCAATCTCAACTTCAGCTGGTCAAGAAGACATTGTAAGCATGGCTCCCTGGGCAGGAAGATCATGTTTAAGGATATTAGATAATGTTCGTACAATTTTAGCGATAGAGCTTTTAGTTTCAGGTAACTTTAATCATAGATTTCATTCTAATCTTAATTCTGGTGATGCATTAAAGCCGTTGATGGCTTTATTAAAAAAATCTAAAGTATTATCTAAAAAAGATAGAGTTTTTTCTAAAGATATTGAAATAGTGAATAATCTAATAAAAACCGACCAAGTTTATTCTGTAGTAAATAAAGTAAGTAGAGTATAATGAAAACCAGACCACCATTTAAGCAAGCCTTAACATTTGATGATGTACTGCTCGTTCCGCAGAAATCAAGTATTTTACCTAACCAAGTTAATTTAAAAACTAAATTAACTCAGAAGATTGATATGAATATTCCACTGCTTTCTGCAGCAATGGATACGGTAACCGAAAGCAGCATGGCGGTAGCATTAGCTAGAGAAGGTGGTATTGGAATAATTCATAAGAATTTATCAATCGATGATCAGGCATTGATGGTTGACCGCGTTAAGCGCTATGAAAGTGGAATGATTGTGAACCCAGTAACTCTTTCTAGCAACAAAACAATTAAGGATGCAAAAGATGTAATGTCAATGTATAAAATTAGTGGCTTACCTGTTGTAGAAAACGAAAAACTAATTGGTATTATTACCAATAGAGATATTCGCTTTGAAACAGATGAATCTCTTCCCGTAACTGATCGCATGACCACTGAGAAACTAGTAACTGTTCAACAGGGAACAAC